>CAZZWT010000001.1:0-6427 GCA_964657775.1 uncultured Candidatus Methylacidiphilales bacterium
TCGGATACCCAGGCGTCCCGCAGACGGGACGCTTCCGGCGCAGGGCCTGCGCCGGCTACCTTCCTACGCCAACGTCCCCACATGCTCCGCCCCCGCGCGGGGAATTCCCTCCAGCGTATCGCGGTAGCTCGTCTTCGGCAGCACTTGCAGCGAGGCGATGGCCTGGTCGAGATAACTCTGGATCCGGCGCACGGCATTTTTCAGTCCGCCGCGCTCGACGACTTGCGCCAGCAGCTCCACGCGATTCTCCTCCGTGCCGTGCAGGATAATCTCGTGCAGCCGTTCGCGCTCGCTGTCGTTGGCTTGGGCCAGCACGTGCAGCAGCGGCAACGTCAACTTGCCCTTCTGGAGATCGGTGCCCACCGTTTTGCCCGTCGCGCCCTCGGTGCCGACCAAGTCGAGGCAATCGTCGTAAATCTGGTAGGCGATGCCGAGATAATCGCCGTAATTGCGCATCGCCTGCACCTCGTTCGGCCGGCAATCGTTCAGCACCGCCGCCAGCTCCGTGCTGATGCGGAACAGCGCGCCCGTCTTCATGGAGATGATCTTGATGTACTCGGGAATCGTCAGCTTCAAATCGAACCGGCGCTGCGTTTGCAGAATCTCGCCGCTGCAGACTTCGTTGGCGGCGTCCGCGATCCGGCGGCTGATCGATTGATCGGAAAAATTCGAGCTCAGCTTCAGCGCGTGGCAGAAAAGGCAATCGCCCAGCAGCACGGAAAGCTCCGCACCCCACTTGGCGAAGGCGGTCGGCTTGCCGCGCCGTTTGCTGGCGCCATCCATGATGTCGTCGTGCACCAACGTGGCGAGGTGGATCAACTCCACCACGATGGCCAGGTCGACGTGCGTCGGTTTACGACCGCCACTGGCGTGGGCGGCCAGCAGGGCCAGCGCGGGGCGGATACGCTTGCCATTGCCGTCCAGCGCGTAGCCGATGTAACCGGAGATGCCGGGATCGAATTCCTGCACCTGAAAGCGCAGGCGATCCTCGATCTGGTCAAGGTCCGGCTGGATGGTGGCGAGGTGTTTCCGCAGATCCAGCTTGTTGGAGAGGGAAGGGAAGCCCCTATGCAGCGACTGCAGCGAAATATCGCCCGGGAGGAATGAAGCCTCGGAATCGCTCATGAATAGGAACTTACGACTACCAGCTATGCCGGTCAAACCAAGCCAAATTTATTTGCGTAACTAAAAGAGATGGCGAGGGGGTTGTGTTTGCAACTAATGGACTCAGAGAGGTAGCCGGCGCAGGCCCTTGCGCCGAGAGCCGTTGCGCGAGCACGCGCGACGGCCTGCGTTCTCGCGCTGAAAGAGCGCGTTCTTCTTAAATCGAATAGCCAGACGTCCCGCAGACGGGACGCTTCCGGCGCAGGGCCTGCGCCGGCTACCTTTCGCAAACTACACCCCATGCTCCTGCCAGAAATCCTCCTCCTCCGACGTCATGTTCGGAATCCAGAACCCCTGCTGGTTCCCCCGCTTCTGCCATTCCTCATAGAACTTCTGCACCTGCAAGCCGGGGACCATCACCGCATCCTCCGGCGCATTGACGAAGAGGCCGATCCGGCATTCCACACACCAGCGCATCGCGGCCTCCGTGGCCACGGTAATGATCGGCACCGCGCCGCGACCTTTGCTGCCGAGCGTCGTTAAAAGAATTTCCTCCACGCGACTCGGGTCCGAGTAAACCAGCACGTAAGGATCGGTATCGATCTCTGTCTTCGCGATATTGGGACTGTCCTTGGTGCCGATGTTGTAGAAATACCACTCGGGCAGGGCGGCCAGCGCGCCGAGGACAAAATCGGCCTGCCGCACCGGATCGGTGCACGCGCGCGCCTTGCGCACCTGCAGGTCAAAGCGATCGGGTAAGCGAGCCATGGCATGCGCTGTATACAGGACTTACCGCAGAAAATGCAGCACCAAATTTTTCCGATTACCGATCCCTGCGCGAAGACCTAAGGTGATAAATCCGTGCCCCCTCTGCTGGATCCACACGCTGTGCTCTGGGCAAAGCCTCAGTCTTCAGATGGTATAAAGATATGGATTCGTCTCGCACTCGTGCCCGATGGTCGTGCGCGGACCATGGCCGGCATAAACGCGCGTTTCCGGCGGGAGAGGGACGAGATGTTTCCGCAGCCCATGCAGCAAAGCCGCACGGGAACCGCCGGGGAGATCCCAGCGCCCGACGCCGCCGCAGAAAAGCGTGTCGCCGCTGATGAGCAGCCCCCAGCCCGCGTGGTAGAACGCGATGCTGCCGGGCGAGTGGCCCGGGATGTGGAAAATGGTGAACTCCTCGCCCGCGCACATGAACTTGGCCGAGGCCTGCTCGGGCACATCGTAGTTGCGCACGGCGGAGGGCGCGCGGATCGGCGGCACCACGCCGAACATCTTCACGTAGGACGTATCCAGCACCATGTCCTGGTCCGCAAGGTGGACGTAAATCGGCGCATGGTAATCTTCCTGGATCAGCACCGAATCCCACATGTGATCGAAGTGGCCATGCGTAAGCAAAAGCGCGACCGGCTTGATGCCCGTGCGCATCAGCTCGCGCGCCATGCTTTCGGGCGCGTCGAAGCAAATCCAGCCTTCCTTGCCCTCGAGCAGGTAGCCGTTAGTGGCGAGATCGCCACCGGTGAAGACGCGCGGTGAAATCATGACTGTTGGACGCTATCTGGTGTTGAAACGTTCGATGATAAGGGTGCTGTAATGTTCGTAGCAGGAGTCGCGCCGGAATTAGTCAGCTCCGGTTCGCCTGCCGCGCCCTCAACCGGCTTGCGCCCGGCCCGCCTTGCGGCCGCCGCGAATTGCAGCTTGGCCTCGCGGATCTCTTCCGCATACGTGGCGGAGGGATTATCCCCGGTGGCATCGACAGCATGGCGCGTCGGGTAGACCGTGTAGTCGAGCGAGAAGAGGCCGAACCGCGGCGCGAAGGAGCCCCACTCGTAGTTGTCGAAAAGCGACCAGTGCATGTACCCGACCAGCGGGAGGCCTTTTTCCACGAGGCGATTGACCATGCGCACGTTTTCGCGCAAGTACTGGCTGCGGGTCAGACTGTCGCGGCGCTGAAAAGGCGGGCTGTTATCGGGCAGGCGGCGCTGGGCCATGCCGTTCTCGGCGATCATGAGCGGCAGGCCAAATCGGGCCAGGTGCTTGGTGAAAAAGGAAAGGCCGTCCGGCAGCATGCGCCAATCCCACCATTTGCTGGCGACGCTTTCCAGCACCCAATCGCGGAACGAACGCTTGCGGCTGTCGAAATCGTGCCACGTGGGCCAGCGCAGGGCGTGGGCGATGAAAGGGTCATAGTAATCGAA
The DNA here is from genome assembly GCA_964657775.1 of uncultured Candidatus Methylacidiphilales bacterium. GTDB lineage: Bacteria > Verrucomicrobiota > Verrucomicrobiia > Methylacidiphilales > UBA1321 > JABDGH01. The sequence goes on from CAZZWT010000001.1 coordinate 3,306, forward strand.
GGCGATATAGTCGAGCGGAACCTCGTTGCGCTCATAAAGCAGTGCGATCAGGCGGTCCCACTTCGGCGATTGGAACCCACGGACGGAGATGACATGGTGCGCCTTCTTGATCCACTGGCCGAGGAAGTAGCGCGGACCGTGCCGGGGGAAAAGGCGGGCGGCGTTGAACCGGGCGTCAAAGGCGTGGGCGCGCTCGATGAGATCCTCGCGCACCAAGTTGCGCGGAATTTTGCGCGACGGCGCGAAGAGGAGATCGATCAGCGCGGTGTCGTTCCAGTAAAGGTCGCTGGCGTAATTGTTGAAGCTGACCATCGGCGTGATGCCGGAGCGCGCGTAGAGCTCGTGGATCTTGCGGTAGGCCCTGACGTGGGCCTCCAGCAACAGCGCGAGGCATTGCACGGTGGGCCCGACACCGAGCGGCCCGCCCGCCGGAAAGATGCGGACGGAATAGTGATTGAGCGCGAGGAGATTCGGCTCGTTGATGGTGATGAACCAGCGCGGCGGCGCGCAGTCGAAATCCTGCGGCAAGACGCGGAGCAAGTAGCTGATGGTGCGCTCGACGAACGTGAGGAAGTGCTCGACCGTCTCCGGCTTCTGCCACGCATCGAGCCCGAGCCACGCTGGCTGGACAAAATGGTGGAGCGTGATGAGCGGCTCGAGCCCATGCGCGCGGCAATCGGCGATGCGCTGGGCGTAACTGTAAAGCGCGCGCTCGTCAAACGGCGGCGGCTCGGCGCCGGCGGCGAGGCCTTCCACGGGCGGCAGCGTGGTGCACGGCTGCACGCGCGACCACTCGATGCTCATGCGAAATGAGTTCAGCCCCATGTCGCGGCAGCGCTGGAAATCCTCGTGCGCGAGTGTCCAGAAATCGGAGCTGCGGCCGGTCGGCACGACATCGCCCTGGCTCTCCGCCCACGCCCAATTATTGAGCGGCTCGCCCGGCCCGTTGTAGCCGCCTTCGGCCTGATAGCCGGAAGTGGCCACGCCCCAGAAGAAAGTCTCGTGCGGACGAAAGGGTCCGGGTAACGACGCATTGTCGGAGGAGACGTCGGGTTCCCTGCCCTTCATCACGGACGGAAGGCGGTGAGTGTGACCACTCGGCGACGACATACCCACAAGGTACGCTATTTATGGGAAAGGGAAAGTCTTCGCTGCGGAGCTTCAATGACATTGCAGGAAATGCCAGGTCTTCTCAAAAGCACAACGCGCGAGGTCGGCGCGCTTGATCCAAAAATAAACACGGCCCCAATCGCCCCACATCCAAGCTGGCGTTCTGTTCGAGTCGAGTTGGAAAAGCATGAGCCAATCATGCGTGCCAGGCATCAACTCGTCCGCGCGCGAGTGTTTGAAGTAGTTGTGGACGCCGGCGGGGAGATACGCGGCGTTGGTAACGAATTGCGCCTCGATCTGCATGCAGCCTTGCACCGCATCGGGGTGGCCGAACATGCGGTGAATCGAGTCGGCTGGATCGACCAAGTCGGCCAGCTTGTTTCGCAAATCGTCGTACGCTTCGTATTCAATTTTTCCAAGTGGCACAATTTCGATCGACCGAAAACTGGGTACGGTCAGGTCCTGCGCGAAACCGATCGGGCAGAAGGGAAGATCGGGATCGAGATCGGGCCAGTCGGACGCCAGTTCGTGCCCTTCGGGGAAGACTTGGGCCCGTTCCACGCCCGGTTCGGGTTCCGGCGAGTAGATGACTTTCCAACTGTCGGTATCGTCGTGTCGATGCCCGCTACCGAATTCCTGAAGATCAATGAAAAAATTCAACGTGCCCGACTTAGGGATTGGTGCATCGACATGGTAAGGCGCGATATCCGGGAGATGGATTTGGGCGAGGTGCGTCAGCGCAAAACCCTCGTCGCAGACGGGCCACTCAAGGTTTTTATTCGTGGGATGACCACCAACAAAGCTCGTTGCTTCAGTGCCAGAATTCGGCTTCATGAGAAGCCGGATAGAGAGTTTCGCCGCAGCGAGAATTTCCTGCTTTTTTGCTGTAAGACCGGAAGTATCGATCAGCCGCGATAGTTCGTTTGTAAGCTCGGAGAAGGAACGGGCCATTCACTTAGAATACTTTCGCGTTTTAGTAAGACGAGTCTGAAGCGCCCTTTCGCATCTTAATTACAGCGCCAGAATTCCATGTCCGAAAACGGCGAGCGTGGTTTCCGTTTGTGCGATAGATTATCGGTATGATTCTCAACGGAGACCAGTGCTATCAGTCGGTGCTGACGCGCGATTCGCGGTTCGATGGGCGCTTCTTTGTCGCGGTGCGGACGACGGGGATTTATTGTCGGCCGATCTGCCGCGTGAAGCCGCCGCTGCGGAAGAATGTGACGTTCTATACCCACGCGGCGGAAGCCGAGGTCGCGGGGTATCGCCCGTGCAAGATGTGCCGGCCTGAGCTGGCGCCGGGGAGCAGTCCCATGGAAGTCAGCAGCCAGCTTGCGCGCACGACGGCGTCGCTGCTGAACCGGGATTTTCTCGCGGAGCATTCACTGGAGGAACTCGCCGCCGAGCTGGGCGTGACGGACCGCCAGATGCGCCGCGTTTTCCACGAGGAGTTCGGCGTGTCGCCGATCGAGTATTGGCAGACGCAGCGGCTCCTGCTCGCGAAGCAATTGCTGACCGACTCGCGGCTCTCCGTCGCCGCGGTGGCGATGGCGAGCGGCTTTCAGAGTCTGCGCCGATTCAATTTTGCGTTGAAGGAGCGGTACCGGATGACGCCGACCGAGCTGCGCAAAATGCAGAAAAAGGAGCCCGCTGAGCATTCCTCGGAGTTCTCGTTCCGGCTCGGCTACCGCGCGCCGTTTGACTGGGAACACCTGCTGGCTTTCCTCGATCGCCGGGCCATTCCGAAAGTGGAGGCGGTGGCGGACGGCGCCTATTACCGCACGGTGCGCATCAGCCGGGCGGGCCACGAATACACCGGCTTCCTCGAGGTGCGGAACGAGCCGGAGAAGCGGATGATTTCGGTGCGGCTCTCCGACACGCTGGTGCCGGTCTGCGTCGTGGTGCTGGAGCGAATGAAGCGGGTCTTCGATCTCGAAGTTGATCCGGCGGCGGTGAGCGCGGCACTCGGCCCGCTGGCGAAAAATCATCCGGGCCTGCGCGTGCCGGGTAGC
>CAZZWT010000001.1:6437-7442 GCA_964657775.1 uncultured Candidatus Methylacidiphilales bacterium
ACGGCTTCGAGATGGCGGTGCGCGCGATTTTAGGCCAGCAAATTTCTGTGCTGGGCGCACGCACGCTGGCGGGGCGGATCGTGACGCGCTTCGGCACGCCCATCAGTGTCGCTGTTCCTGCGCTCGGTTATCTTTTTCCGAAGGCCTCCCGCATGGCGCGCGCGACGGTGGATGAGGTCGCGTCGCTCGGCATCGTGGGCAAGCGGGCAGAGACGATCATCGCGCTGGCGAAAGCGATCAGTAGTGGCGAGCTGCACCTGGAGCCGGGCCATCGCGTGGAGGGCACCCTGCGCTTGCTGCGAAAAATTTCCGGCATTGGCGAGTGGACCGCGCAGTATATCGCCATGCGCGGGCTGTCGTGGCCCGACGCGTTTCCGCATACAGACCTTGGCGTGATGAAAGCGTTGGGGGAACGGAATCCGAAAAAAGTTCTCGCGATGACGGAACATTGGCGGCCATGGCGCGCGTATGCCGCGCTGCATTTGTGGGCGGGACTGGAAAGCAAATCATGAAAACGACCTACTATTTTAAGACGACGAAAACCCCGGTGGGAAATCTGAAGCTGATCGCGACGGATAAGGGGCTCGCGGCGATCTTGTGGGAGGATGATCCCGAGGGACGCGTTCGGATCGCACCGCTCGTAGAGAAGGACACGCACCCGGTGCTGCTGAAAACGGAGAGCGAATTACAGGAATATTTCGATGGCAGGCGCACCACGTTTTCCGTGGCCCTCGATGCAAGTGGAACTGAATTTCAAACAAAGGTCTGGCGTGCGCTGAGCGAAATTCCGTTTGGCGAAACGCGCAGCTATCTTGATATCGCGAAGCGGGTCGGAAACGCGAAAGCGGTGCGCGCCGTCGGCGCGGCCAATGGGAAGAATCCGATCTCGATCATCGTACCGTGCCATCGCGTCATCGGCGCATCGGGGAAGTTGGTCGGATTCGCCGGGGGATTAAAGACGAAGCAGCATTTGCTCACTCTCGAAGCGCGGCCGCTCCCAAAATT
>CAZZWT010000001.1:7452-49271 GCA_964657775.1 uncultured Candidatus Methylacidiphilales bacterium
TGAGTGCGGGACTCAACAGGTAGCCGGCGCAGGTCCTTGCGCCGGAGGCGTCCTGCGGCAGGACGCCTGCGTGTGACTCAAAGCTCACTGTTTCGATTGAGAGATTTGGATGAGGACGTTGTCCGATCCAATCGTGCGTCCCAGCGGTTGCATCCTGCTGGTCGCAACCGTTCCGGCGCAAGGGCCTGCGCCGGCTACCTTTCGATTTGCGCCATTTGTTGTTCCGTGCGGATCGAGTACATTGATTGGTGATTCCGTTTTCCATTCTCGATCTTTCTCCCATCGCCCAAGGCGCGACGCCGGGCGAGGCGCTGCGCCGCTCGCTCGATCTCGCGAAACACGCGGAGCGCTGGGGCTACCAACGTTATTGGCTGGCGGAGCATCATAACATGACCGGGATCGCCAGCGCGGCGACGAGCGTGGTGATTGGGTTCGTGGCGGGCGGGACCAAAACAATTCGCGTGGGCTCGGGCGGCGTGATGCTGCCCAATCATTCGCCGCTGGTGATTGCGGAACAGTTCGGCACTTTAGCGTCGCTCTATCCGGGTCGCATTGATCTCGGACTCGGTCGCGCGCCGGGCACGGACCAAGCCACCGCGCGAGCGCTGCGCCGCGATCCGATGACGAGCGCGGATCGATTTCCTGAGGACGTGGTGGAATTAATGACCTACCTCGGGCCGCAGCATGCGGGCCAGCGCATCCAGGCCATCCCCGGTACCGGCACGCGCGTGCCCATCTGGCTGCTGGGCTCGAGTCTTTTCAGTGCACAACTCGCGGCACAGCTCGGGCTGCCTTTTGCCTTTGCCTCCCACTTTGCGCCGGGCGATTGCCTGGAGGCGCTGGCGATTTATCGGCGCAAGTTCACGCCCTCCCTTCAATTGAAGAAGCCCCATGCGATGATCGGGGTGAATATTTTCGCTGCCGACTCGGATGAGGAAGCGCGCCGTCAATTCACCTCGGTGCAGCAGGCCTTCATCAACCTGCGCCGCGGCAAGCCCGGTCCCGTGCCGGCGCCGATTGATGACATCACAGCCTATGCGCAGGACTTTGAACTCGCGCAGATCGATCACGCGCTGGCGTATTCGGCGGTGGGTTCCGCGGAAACGGTGGAGCGCGAGTTGGGCGCGATCCTGGAGGACACCGAGCCGGATGAGTTGCTGATTACGGGCCATTTTTATGATCACGCGGCGCGGTTGCGGTCGTTTGAGATCGCGGCGCAGGTAAGGGAACGGTTAGCGGCGAAACCGGTGCTGGCTTAAGCCATTTACCCTCGTTCCCAAATGGACATGGGAACGAGCGGTTTTGACTTCGATTTCGTTATTGATCGCGAAACGCCACTGGTGTCACCGGCGGTTCTGGATCGCCGCTACATTTGTGGAAAGCGTTACCGCGGATCCGCCGCCACGTGCTTGTTCGTGGCCGTGTTGCTCGTCACCGGGGCGGTGATGGTGGTGGTCGCGGTGGGACGTTCGATGACGGCGAAGCTGTAATTGAAGAGCTTGTCGTCGCGGCGGACAACCACATTCATGTTCGTGCCGACGGTGCTGAAGAAGGACGCATCAAGCACATCGGCGGGGCGATAAACTTCGCGCGAGCCGATGCGCATCACCGTGTCGCCGGGGCGGATGCCGCTCTCGCTGGCGGGCGTGCCGGGGGCGATGGAGACGACGCGAACGGTCCGGCCATCCTTGGCGATGTCGGGCTGCTCCATGATGTTGACGCCGACCCAACCGTGCTTGGCGTGGCCGAACTGGTTGAAGTCCGACATGATCTTGGCGATGGCCTCGACCGGCAGCGCGTAAACGGAACGGCCGCTATCGGGGCTAGTAGCGACGAGGCCGACCACTTCACCGTGCGAATTCAACAGCGGGCCGCCGACCTGGCCGGGGCTGATCGGGACGTTGGCGTGAATATGCGTGGTAGCAAAACGCTCGAGCGCAGCGACGGACCCCTTGGCGGGATCGCTGCTGTTCACGCCCGTGAGAAAGCTGGCGTCGAACCCGCTGACCGGCCCTTGCGAAGGCGAAATGGGCAGGTTGAGCGGATAGCCAATCGTCATGACACCGTCGCCGGATTGCAGGTTGCTGGCGTGGGCCAGGGGCAAGGCCGGGCTGGCGCCGTAAGATACGCGCAACATGGCCAGGCCGCTGCGGGAATCGTTGCCAAGAATCTTCGCGTCCATCTCCACTCCGTTGATGACGACGCGCGCTGTCGGGTTATCGCCGAGGATGGTCGATGAGGTCAGCACCGTGCCTTGGTCATCGATGAAAAAGCCGCTGCCTGCCAGAACGAACCCGGCATCGCCCGAACGCACCTGCACGACGGAGGCCTTGGCCTTATCGAAGAGCGCGTTCGATTCGTCGCTGGTCAGTTGAAAGACATCCGCCACCGCGAGTTGTGGCAACGCAGCGAGGAGCGCGACGAGTACCGCCGCGATGGCCCAACGCCCCATGCGTGGAAAACCCAATACCCGTGGGAATAGAGCCCGTGAAGGGACTCTAAAACGCCACAGTTTTATCATAGGCCCCAGGGGAGTTGTTCGCCAAAACATAGCGGGTTGCAGCCGCATCGGTCCGGTTCGGGGTAAAATCAGCCGACTTCGGCGCCGAGGAGGCCGCCGGGTAGAAAGAAGCGGGCATCATCGCAAACGAGGTATCGTGGCTCGGCATGCGGAAGGTGAGCTTGCTGGGGGCGCCGTTTTCGCTCACGACCTGAACCTGCTGCGAGAGGCCGACGCAGGCCGTGATGGCGATGGCCGCCGCCACAGAGGCGTAGGAAAGCGAAGGAACGAGCTCGAAGCCGGAGACCTTTTCCTTCACCCAGCCCGAGAGGCGGGCGAACATCGACTTCCGGGCCAGCAACTGAACGCGCTGGCGGTGGTGAAATTCGGCCAGAAACTGATCAACCTGAGTATCCTGAGGCAAATCCAGCCGCGTCGAGGCCAGTAATTGGCGCAAGGCGGAAAAGTCGTTGTCTTGTTCCATATGTTATAAATAGTTCTTTAGGTACTTCTGTAACTGCTTATGAGCGTAGAATAACCGTGACCGAACCGTCTCTTCCTTGCAGTTCATGATTTTGCTGATTTCCGCATGGCTATGGCCCTGGATATCGAACAAAGTCACGACTGCCCTGTGTTCGTCTGACAGTTTCATCATCGATTCGTTCAATTTTTTTTTCAAATCGCCGAGCCGAGCCTGCTTTTCTGCGTCGCCAGAAGCACTTACGTCAATAAACTCGGAGCGATTTTGCAGGTCCAAGTCAGCATCATCCATGCTCAGGTTGTTCCGGTGCTTGTTTCTTTTGATGAAATTAACGGTCAGGTTGAACCCGATGCGGTAAAGCCAGGTGAAAAACTCCGAATCGAGCCGGAAGGAGTGGATGCTCTTGTAGGCCTTCTCAAAGGTCTCCATGGCGAGGTCCCAGGCGTCCGTCTGGTTGTTCGTCATATTATAGAGCATGCCGAGTAGCCGGGGCTGGTACCGGCGCACCAGCTCGTCGAACGCGGTCGGATCGCCCGCCTGCGTGCGTTGCACGAGGATGCGGTCGGTGATCTCCTGACTTTCCGGCGTGACGGCTGGTTCCATGCTCCCCCTCTCCGCAGGCACCTTATCCAAAGGCAGGTGGGCGGCAAGTGCGGGCGTCATGGTTCTCCTAGGACAGGCTAGCAATAATTTAGCCGGTTTCCACGTTAAATCCATGAAAGCGGTGCTGCGCAGCAAGGTCTAAGGCTCTTCGCCGCGCTCGTAGGCGTCGCGGCGTTGGGAAAAGAAAGCACGCATCTCGTCGATGCTGGGCGGGTTCGGCAGCAGGGCTTCATAGCCTTCATCCTCACTGCTTGGCTGTGCAGAACAAAGTCGGTTGGCCGCGTGATCGTACTGGCCTTCCGCTCCGCCTCGCACAAAAGCATCGTAGAAATTCCTCCACGTGAAACCGTGAAATTTCATCATCACATAAAGATCAAACCAATCGCGGGCCTTGGCTCGTTTGGCCGTAAGCAGGGATTTTAAGGCGAAGATTTCAGGTACCGTCGCAAGGCGAAGAGGAGCGCCATCACGTTGTTCCAACACTCTTCTCGCCGCTAGATCGACGCAAAAGAACGTGACCTTCACGAGACCATTTACCACGAAGGTCTGCGAGAAATCGTTGAGATCGAGATTGGCGTCATCCGCCTCACGTTCGGCCAAGGGATCCTGGTCAGGCTCTAAACTCAACTTCTCCAAGGATTCCGGCAACTGGCTCAGCACAGCCCGCGGCAATTTGGGATGAGGCCAAGCGAAATCCAAATCTTCGCTGATGCGGTGGTCCAGATGCAGCGCGAGCGCCGAGCCGCCAACTAAGACGAAGCCGCGCAACTCCGGCCTAGTGGAGAGCGCCTGCCAGATGGTGTTGGTCGGCTCTCTCAGCATGTTGGAATCTTATGGCAAGATTTCTGAGAATCCTAGACACCATTTCCAGGTGCGATGGCGTGACCTCTTTTCTCCGCAATTCGTCCCAGTCACGACGCACCCGATCCAAGCCAAACTCTTCACCGATCGCGAGAATTTGATGGAAACGTGGGCGAGTCAAAGCCGCCATGATCATCACCGAATCGCTTGCCTTGCGGTTGGACCAAACCAAGCCGGGGAATTTCTTCCAGAAGAGGTCGCGGCGCACGTCATCCATGACGGAATATGCGGCAGGTCGCTCACTTTGACAACAAGGGGGAAATGAATCAAATTGCATCGAATCTGGTGATACGTATTATTGTATCACTATGAAAACGGCCACAGTGCGCGAGTTGCGGAACAACTTCTCCAAAATATCGGGCTGGCTCGAGTCTGGCGAAAAAGTGGAGGTCACCAAACGTGGTCTTCCATACGCCAAGATAGAACTGACCTCGCCGGCCCAAAGGACAAAGCATGTCTCGCAGATGACCGTGAAGGAAAGACAGGCATTTTTCCGCAAGCGCTTTGGGGCCGCGCATCGTCGCAGGATGAAAGAGATCTTTGGCGACAAGATCCTGCCCGGCAACGGTGTCCTCCGGATGCGTGAAAGCGGCAAATGGTGATCTATCCGGACACCAGCTTTCTCTTCTCGCTCTACGTTCCGGAGGACACTTCGGCCTTGGCCGCCGCCTACGCGGCCAAAACAGTCGAACCCTTCGTCTTTACTCCATTTCATCGATTGGAACTTCGCTCCGCGATGCGATTGCGCGCTTTTCGTAAGGAACTAAATCTCGACGACCTTCGCACGGCCCTCCGCGATAGCGAAGAAGACTTGGCTGCGGGAATCTTACAGCATACGCCGGTGGATTGGTCTCACGCTCTCCGTGAAGCCGAACGCATCAGCGCGGCCCATCTGGTCGAAATTGGCGCTCGTTCCGGCGATCTTTTCCACGTGGCGGTCGCATTCGTGCTGGGCGCCCATGAATTCCTGACTTTTGATCTACGCCAACAAGCTCTCGCCCGTCGCGCGGGGTTGAAGGTAAAGGCCTGGCGAAAATAACGCCTGCCGTAATCGACCCGCCCTACGCCGCCGCCGGCGCTTCGGTAAAGAAGACGGTGTAGATTTCCTGCGCCTTCACCAGCTCTTCCACCGCGATCGCTTCGAAGTCGATCTTCTTGCCGTAATTGCTGAGCCAGACGAATTCCTGCGTTTCCTTGATTTCGTCCATGGTCAGGTTCGAGCGGCCGAGGAAATCGAGCTGACAGCCGTCGGCGATCTTGTCGCAGACGCTCAAGATGATGCCGAGGAAAAGCGGGTTTTGGTTCGGCGCGACGACAGTCGAGGTGGTCATCAGCATCTTCTTGTGGTGATAGGCAATCGCATCGATCGCGCGCAGCGGCAACATCGAGCGCGCTGCGATAGCCGCCGCGATGTTCGCGTGGCTGAACGGCAGCACTTCCTTTTCCGCCGTATCGATGTCTTTTTCGGAAGTCATAATCCGCGTGAACTCATCGGGAAAATGGGTGCTGAGAAAAAGCCAGCCGATGTCGTGCACCAGGCCGGCGAGGTATTCCGACCCGTCGGTTTGGAAATAGGTGCCGGCAATCCGCTCGCTCAAGCGCGCCACGAAAATATTGCGCAGCCAAAACACGTCCCACTCCGGCGGTACGGCCAGGCCGGAAAATTGCGAGAGCACACCAGCGTTGAAAACCAGCTCCCGCACGCGCTTGAAGCCGATGTAGCGGATCGCCTCGGAAACGTTCGTCGCCTTGGCGCCATAGGCGGCGGAGTTGGCCACGCGAAAAATGCGCGACGTCAGCGCGGCGTCGAGCATGACCACATCCTCGCACTCCTCCAGCGAGCTGTTCTGCGCATTAACCAAGCGCCAGAGCTTGCCCAGCGGGCTCGACGCAGCCGGCACGATTTCGCCCTGCGAATTGAGCAGGGTGAGCAGCTTGGCCCGCAAGCGCGACTTGCTTGGGTCGGTCGAGTTCGGCAACAAGTCCTCGAAGCGATTGGCCGTCCGCAGCCGCGTGTTAGCGGAAATAGTATCCATGTTTGGCGAAGCTGTTTGGAACTAAAGTGTAGGGTAGTCCTTCGGGCGTGAATAGACAGCTAAATTAGCCGACCCAGAGCTCGGGTTTCGACGTGTCGTACCCCGCGGTGCGGTACTCGCGCAGCTTGTTGCGCAGGGTGCGGAGGCTGATGCCGAGCTTCTCTGCCGCGCGCGTCTTGTTCTGGTTGGTCTGCAGCAGCATGCTGCCGATGAGCCGGCGCTCCATTTCGTCCACGGTGGGCAGCGTATCGGCGACGTTGAGGCCGCCGGTGAAGCGGGCGGTCTTTTCCTCAAGGCCGAGTTCCGGCACTTCGACGGGACCGTCCTGCGCCGTCATGATGACCGCGCGCTCAAGCGTGTTTTGCAGCTCGCGCACGTTGCCCGGCCAGCGGTAGCCGCGCAGCCGCTCCAGGCCGAGCGGCGTGACGCCCTGGATCGTCTTGCCATGCTTGCGCGCGAAGTGGGCGACGTAAAAGTCGACCAATTCCCCCAAGTCATCCCCGCGCAGGCGGAGCGGCGGCAGGTTGATCGGCACGACGTTGAGGCGATAGAAAAGATCCTCGCGGAATCGGCCCTGGCGGACTTCCTCCTGCAAGTCACGATTGGTGCTGGCGATGAGGCGCACGTCAACGCGGATGGTCTTGTTGCCACCGACCCGCTCGAATTCGCGTTCTTGCAAGACGCGCAAAAGCTTCACCTGCAGGCTGAGCGGAATTTCGGCGATTTCGTCCAAAAGCAGGGTGCCGCCATTGGCCGTTTCGAAGCGGCCCTCGCGGCGCGAGACCGCGCCGGTGAACGCGCCCTTTTCGTGCCCAAAGAACTCGCTTTCCAGCAACGTCTCCGGCACGGCGGCGCAGTTCACCTTGATGAACGGCATGTTCGCCCGCGTGCTGTGCTGCACGATGGCATGCGCGACCACTTCCTTGCCGGTCCCGCTTTCGCCTTGAATCAATACGGTGGCCTGAGTCTGCGCGACTTTCTTGACCATCTCGAGGATGTCCTGCATCAGCCCGCTTTTGCCCCAGACGACGCCGCTCCCCTCCCCGTCGGCCTGCACCTGCTGGCGGAGGTAGGAGTTCTCGCTCTGGAGTTGTTTCATCGATTCAAGCCGCTGCAGCACGAGGTCGAGCTGCGCCGGGACGATCGGCTTGATCATGTAATCGAAAAGGCCAATGCGGATCGCCTCGACGGCGGTTTCCATCGTGGCGTAGCCGGTCATTAGAATGCCAAACGTGCGCGGCGCGATTTGCTTGAGCTGCTTGAGCAGGTCGAGGCCGTTGCCATCGTCCAGGCGCAAGTCGGCAATAACCAAGTCGAAGTTATCGCTGCGCAGTGCTTCCTCGCCCTGCTGCACGGAGCGGACGCCCAGCGCGGTGTAACCTTGCGATCCCAAGTAATCGACGAGCATGCGCCGCAAGGCGTCGTCGTCATCAACAATTAAAATTCGATCGGCTCTCATAGGTAAATTATGGTCGCTAGACGGTAGAAGTTGCTCTTCTGTTTTCAATCAATAGGCACTTTCTGCCATTAGGCAAGAACGAACTGTATTAATATCATACGATCCGGCAAAAATGTTCGTCTCAAAGGAGTAGCAGGTCAGTAACAAAGAGTTAGAGGGCCAAAGAATGTTTTGGACCGCTCGCCAGCGGATCACGCGCCAAGAGCAAAACCACGCGAAATGACCGTCCTGAAATCCAGGCAAACCAGCCCGGTCTTGCAGGTGGAGATGGGGGAAGCTAAAGTAAATGTGGCTCCATCGTTGAGGATCCACCGGACTCCGAAGGCTATGAACCACCTCGTTAATCCTGAAAATTATCAGTGGGTTATGGAATGCCCGAGCTGCCAGGTCGAAGGCACTTTTCGCATGGGAAAATCCAATTCCGGCGTGGTCATTTGCAACGCTTGTGGCGCAACCACCCCCTACGACACGCTCAAGGAACGAGCTCATTATCGACTCAGAGAGGACGCAGCCAAGGATGGCAAGCAAACCCTTCTTCGCGAATTCAAGTCGGTCAAAAATCTGCAGGCGCGCTTGGGCAATGCCATCGCGCTGGCCAAGGCATCGCCCGAGAATCTAAAGAAAGACGAGTTGATGGCGTGCCTTTTGGACATTCGGAAGTTAGCGGAAAAAATACGGGCGGACCTCGAGGCGGATATTAATACCTATGGACTGTGAGGACAGCTCGGCTCCGGCACTGGCCGTTCAAGCCCGATTGGCACCGCCGAGAAAGCTTGTGAATTCCCGGAGAAAGGTTATCTGAGAACCTCCCGTGAAACCCCTCACCGCTGACCACCATCCCGATTGCTATCCATCCGATCCAGCAGCGGCGCTCGACTTTTTCCGCGCCGCCTTCGATTCCTTTTCCGCCAAGGACATTCCCGTCGCACCAGTCGCGGCCGAGCTGCTTGGGGTCGTTACGCCGCACATCGATTTCCGTGTCAGCCAGCGCGCCTACGCCGCCGCGTTCCGCCCGCTGCTCGATCAACCGTTAGCGGACACCTATATCCTTCTGGGTGTTGGCCATCGCTCACGGCTAGAATGGAATTTGGACCGGCGCGATTACGTCACTCCGCTCGGCACGGCCGTGAACGCGGTCGACCTGGTCGAGGACCTCACCCATGGCGCAGAGGCCAAGCGCTTCTTCTCACCCGAGGCGCACGAAGGCGAACACTCGATCGAGTTCGCGCTGCTGTGGCTGCAAGCCTTGCACAAACTCCACCCGGATAAGACACAGCGGGATCGCCCCTTCCGCTATGTTCCGCTTCTCTGCGGCGGCATGCACAGTTACATTGATGGCCCGCTGGAGTGGGAAGAACTCGGCCAGTTCCATTTCCTAAGCCAGACGCTGGCCAAGCTCCTCGACGATACGCCGGGCGGGCAGACGGTCCGCGTCATCGTCAGCATCGATGGCTGCCACCTGGGCCCGCGTTTCGACCATCCGTTCCAGGTCACACCCGTGTTGCTGCGCACGACGGACGGCTGGGAAAAACTCCTGTGGGACCAAGTCGCCGCCGGCGACGCGCGCAAATTCCTCGACTGGATGCGCAACGAAGGCAACGACCGCTACTTCGACGGCGTCGGCGCGCTTAGCCTGCTCCTCAACGCCGGCAACCTGAGCCGCCGCAGGAACCTCCAGATTCAGCGCACCTTCTACGAGCAATGGTTTACCGAGCAGGACGCCAGCGCGGTGACGTTTTCCAGTGGGATGGTAGCGTGAAGGTCGCGTGCAGGTTCGTCGGCTTCAGCCTCATTCTGCTCGCCTTGACCAACACCCTGCCCGCGCAAACGCCTCCAGGATACAAGCTCGTCTGGTCCGACGAATTCAGCCACGACCCGGATGGCTTGCCCGATCCGACAAAGTGGAACTATGAAGAGGGCTTCGTGCGCAACCACGAGTCGCAGTGGTACACGAAAGCCCGACTGGAAAACGCGCGCGTTGAAAGAGGTCGGCTTGTGATTGAAGGCCGTCAGGAGGAATACACGCCGCTTGGCCTCAAAGCGCCGGTAGCCCATTACACGTCGGCCTCCTTGGAGACAATTGGCAAAGCAGACTGGACTTACGGCCGCATCGAAGTTCGCGCTCAGCTTCCCCTCGGAGCGGGCGTCTGGCCCGCCATTTGGACGCTTGGGACCAACATCACGGAGCCGGGCATCGGCTGGCCCCGCTGCGGAGAAATCGACATCATGGAGCTCGTCGGCAAGCAACCCGGAATCATCCATGGCACGATTCACTATTTCGCGAGTGGAAAGCACGCATCGAAAGGCACACAGATCCCGATCGATCATCCTGAGCCGGAATACGGTCTTCACAACTATGCCGCCGAGTGGACACCGGATCGGATCGACCTTTTTATCGACGACAAAAAATATTTCAGCTTCGACACGAAGCTCGCCGACAACAACGGTCAGAATCCTTTTCACAAGCCGCAGTACCTCATTCTCAATCTCGCCCTCGGCGGCGACTGGGGCGGACCGATCGATGACTCGATTTTTCCGCAACGGATGACGGTCGATTACGTCCGCATCTACCAGAAACAGGAGCCCCACTAAACCCCTAGCGTCATCTGCCGCTCGTCGGCCCGGCGGAAGTGTTCGGTGCGGAGACCGCGGCTGCGCGCGCCGTAGCCGAGGCGTTCCCGAAAGACGTGGAACATTTGACCGATTTGTTCGGCGTAGGGGCCCTCCCCTTTCATGCGCGTGGCGAAGTCGCTGACGTTGAGTTTGCCCCCGCGCACTTCGCGCACGGTGCCGAGAATACGGTCGAGCTTCTCCGGAAAATTCGCTTTTAGCCATTCGGTGAAGACATCCTTCACACCGTAGGGCAGGCGCAGCATGGTGTAGCCGGCATTGGTCGCGCCGGCGGTGCGTGCGGCCTCGAGGACGGAGGGAATTTCCCGGTCGTTCAACCCCGGGATAATGGGTGCGACGTTGACGCCGACGGGCACGCCCGCTTTGGCCAGCAGCTCGATCGCGCGCAGGCGATGGGTGGGGCTGCTTGCGCGCGGTTCCATCTTGGCGGCAAGGTCCGCGTTAAGTGTGGTGATGGAAATGGTGACATTGACCGCTTCAAACGCCGCGAGTTCCTTCAACAAATCGATGTCGCGTGTGATGAGAAAATTCTTGGTAATGAGCGACACCGGATGACGGAATTCGGCCAGCACCTCCAGGCATGCGCGTGTGATGCGGAAATGGCGCTCGGCCGGCTGGTAACAATCGGTCACGCCGCTGATGGCGAGCGGCTCCGGCACATACTTGGGCTTGGAAAGTTCGCGCCGCAGCAATTCCGCCGCGCGTTTCTTGACCACGATCTTGGTCTCGAACTCGAGCCCGGCGGAAAAGCCGAGGTACTCGTGATAAGGCCGTGCATAACAATAGGCGCAGCCGTGCTCGCACCCGCGATAGGGATTGATTCCCGCGGAGAAACCGATGTCTGGGCTGTAGTTGCGCACGATGATCGAGTCGCTGTGATCGTCAAAGAACGAGGTCTTTGGGCTGGGCTGCGCTTCCATTTCCATACCCGGGTCGTGCTGAACAACATCGGGGTCGAGATCGAGTGCGAGCTTGTGGAACCGGTTCGGCAAATCCCGAACCGCGCCCCGTCCCGTGCGAGTTTTGGAGTGGAGCTGCATGCCGCTACTATACAATGGTATAATACGGATGCAAATTGATTCCTCCAAGCTCTAGCGTTAGCCTCCAATGAAAATGAACGTGGACGCCATTCTCAAGTCTTTCGCCGACCACGCTGTCGATGCGATTTTGATCGGCGGAATGAACTACCTTCTGCGGCATCAACCCATTCTGACCTATGACGTCGATTTCTGGGTGAAAGATACCGACGAGAATCTCGCCCGCGTGGCCGCTGCCCTCCGCGATCTGGGAGCTTCCTGGGGCCGCGACGATGCCTCGTGGAAGCCGGTGCCCGAGGGATTTGAGTGGCTACACGCCCAGCCCGTATTTTGCGTGAGCTCAGCTCAGGGTCCTATCGATATTTTTCGCGAAGTGGCGGGCCTTGAAGGTCAGTATGACAACTGCCGGTCCCGCAGCAGTGAGCGCCACACCGCGACAGGATTTCCTTATGTGAGTCTCTCAAATCAGGATATGCTGGCCTGCCAAATGGCGTTGCCTGAAGGCTTGCGGCGCCTTGACCGCGTTACCTATCTCGAGAATCTTCTAAAGCAACCATGACCCACGAGGAGAAACAACGCGAGGAAGCCAAGCGCGAGCGCATGTACGATCCCGTGCTGCGGTGGAAGCATATCCAGGAAACGATTACGTGGGCTGAGGCCAACATGCCGGAGCATCTGCGGCGCAATCGGCCCCGTATGCCCAAGTCACTCGTCGTTGCGGCGGCGTCAACGACTCAACCCTGATACTCCGCGTCGCTCACGTGCTCGAGCCAATCGACGGCTTTGCCGTCGAGCCGTTCCTGGATCGCGAGGTGGGTCATCGCCGTGGTGGCGGAGGCGCCGTGCCAGTGTTTCTCGCCGGGGGCGAACCAGACCACATCGCCGGGGCGGATCTCCTCGACCGCGCCGCCCTCGCGCTGGGCGCGGCCGAAGCCGGCGGTGACGACCAGCGTCTGCCCCAGCGGATGGGTGTGCCAGGCGGTGCGCGCGCCGGGCTCGAAGGTGACGCTTGCGCCCGCCACGCGCGCGGGTGACTCGGGCTGGAAAAGGTGTTCAATCCGAACGGTGCCCGTGAACCATTCCGCCGGGCCTTTGTTGGAGGGTTGGGAGCCTGCTCGTTTGATGTCCATAGGCTGAGACTTTACCCCATTCACGCGGTTCGCGCTGAGTTCTTTGCGCGGAAAGAACCCGGTCGCCGTCACGCGGTGAACCGGCGCTCGCACCGCCACGCGGAGACTGGTGGGACGCGCGAAGATGAGCGGCTTTCTGTTTTTGGATTCCGGTACCTCACTCATCGCCTTCAGCAGCCTGAGAAAATTTTCGTCCGGTACGTCTTGTAAGAGCACTTCGGGCATGGTTGCTGTCATCCTTGAAATCCCTCGTCCCGTACGGGACAAAATGTATGCGAAACTTTGCGGTCGAATGGAACCCATCCGTAGACCGGCGGGTTGCGCGCCCGGCCGCACTTTGATAAAGTGTGTGTGGTCGATGGCGGCGTCATTGGCGGGAATGCAAAATCCATGAACTCGAATCACACGCGGCTCGTCGTGGGCATGACCGCTTTCCTTCTCGGCGTTTCTTTCGCTGCCGCCCGTGCGACCGACTGGAAAACCTCGGACGGCAAAACTTACGAGGACGTGAAGTTGATTCACCTCGATGAGGACAGCGTGACCATTCTCGACAAGGAGGGCGGCGCACGGATTCCGCTCGCCAAGCTCACGCCCGATTTGCAGAAGCGTTTTGGTTACGATCCCGAACTGGCCAAAGCCGCGGCCGACGCCCGCGCGAAGGCCGCCGCGCTGGATGCCAAGGCGCTGCAGGCCGAGATGGACGAGGCCTCGCAGCTGCACCAGGCGGGAAAGGAACCCGCAGTCGCCGCGGCCACGTCCGAAGATCCCACAGGCCCGGTGTCGGCGAAGGCACCGCAGGAAAACACCGCACCCGCCCCAGGCAGCGGCACTCATCATTTCATGGACGAGATCGCGGCTTCGGCGGCAGGTAACGCGGCGGGGGCGGTCGATGCCTCGCACCACTCGATCGATGAGGCGACCCAATCCGCCGGCGCGATGCGCCGCGACTTGGGCGATCCCACTTATCACACCATGGCGCATCTGTTTTACACGGTGCGCACCACCGGCTTGGGGCCTGATACGAGCGATACGACGCATCACACGATCAGTGAGGCGACCCAGGCGGCGACAAGCCAAAAATAGGCCGGGCGTTAAAGCGGTCGTTTGAAAGGATTCAGCACTTTCACGCCGCAATGGCGAAAATCCTTTTCGTTGCCGGTGACGATGGTCAGCCCGTGTCTGCGAGCCGTCGCCGCAATGTAGCTATCCTCTACCGGCATGGTAAATCCTTTCTGAGCCATGCTTTGCCGTTGCTCCGCCCAGACGTGAGCGACGGAGATATTGAAGGAAAGGATGCGCCCCTCAAAAGAATCCATCAACCGGGTCAGCCAGGCTTGATGCGCCGCGCGCTGCCTTCCTTCTCGCGTGCGAACCCAAAACGCAATTTGGCCAAGCGCAACCGTGCTGACGTAGCAGTCCAAGCTGTTCTCCTCCAGCCACGCGATGACGTTTGGATCTCCGACTTTCTTAGCAGGCTGACTCAGGACGTCTGCATCACAGAGCCAACTCATAACTTGAGTTTTTTGGGCAGTTCTCGGCTGCGAGCCGGAAGATCCTCCATGGAGGAAGGACACTGCTTCAGCACATCGAGCCAATTCTCTTTGCGCTTAACCCGTTTGAAGATGATTCTATCTTCTTCTTCATCGTAATGGGCCTCGAAATATTCGCCCTGTCGTGTGGGCGTCAATTTATTGGGGATCGTCACTCGATGTTTGCTGTCGACTTTTAGCATCATAACCATGGTGGGATCGTCCCACTTAAGGCGATTTTTGTCAATTGGTGGGACGATCCCACTTCGTGTCCTATCCCAATCCCCTCTCCTCCAAATCGCCTTCATCCCAGCCTAGGTGATGGCCCAGCTCGTGCAGATAGGTGACGCGCACTTCCTCGGCGAAATCTTCTCCTTCCTCCACGCAGAGGTCGTCGATCGTGGCCAGATAGAGAATGATGGGGCCCTTCGCCTCGCCAATCTCGTCCGGGGTGAAGTGGCCATAGGTGCCCAGGATGTCGGGGTCGTCTTCGCAGACTTTCTCGAAAAGCACCGGCACCTGGCGCGCCTCGGCCATGATTTCCTCGGGAAGGGCGGTGATGGCTTCCTCGACGACGGCGGCGGCTTTGGCCTTGAGGGCTTCCCAGAGGGCAGGGGTCATAGGCCGATCGTATAATGATCGGCGGTAGGGACGCGAGTCTCTTCGTCCCTACCGTTTCTGGAGAAGGGTGGCCGACTTACCCCGTTTCGTATGCACCTGCAGTAGAGCCACATCGGTGGGATTAATACCAGAAATACGCGCGGCTTGGCCGAAAGTTCGGGGCTGAATGGTCTTGAGCTTGATGCGCGCCTCAGCTTTGAGGCCGGGCACGGTGTCGAAATCCATCCACTCGGGGATCGTCCGGTCCTCTTCAAGGCGGTTGCGGTCAATGTGGGCCTGCTCGCGCTTGAGGTAGCCTTCGTATTTGATCTCGGTTTCGAGCTGCGAAGCGACCTCCGCATCGACGACCGCGAATGGCGAGGGAAGATTCTCCCATGCCGTATCCGGTCGCTTAAGGAGATGCGCCCACGACTGCCCCTCGTGCTTGGTCGTCTGGAGGAGGTGCCGCGTCTCCGCGAGGGCCTGCTGTTTAGCGCGCAGCTTTGCCGCCCTCGCGGGACTGGCCAAGCCCATTTCAATCCCGATCTCGGTTAAACGCAGATCGGCGTTGTCGTGGCGGAGCGAAAGTCGGTGCTCCGCGCGCGACGTGAACATGCGGTACGGTTCGTCGGTTCCCTTGGTCACGAGGTCATCGATCAGCACGCCAATGTAGGCTTGGTCGCGGCGCAGGATCAGCGGTGCCTTGTCCTGAACCTGGCGCGCGGCGTTGATCCCAGCGATGAGCCCCTGCCCGGCCGCTTCCTCATAACCGGACGTTCCGTTGAGCTGCCCGGCAAAGAAAAGTCCGCCGACCCGCTTGGTTTCCAACGAGGGCTGAAGCTGGGTCGGCGGGCTGAAATCGTATTCGACCGCATACCCTGCCCGCATGATCTCGGCGTTCTTGAGGCCCGGGACCGACCGAATGAACGCAAGCTGGACCTCGAAGGGCAGACTGGTCGAGCAGCCGTTGATATAGTATTCGTCCGTGTGGCGGCCCTCCGGCTCCAGGAAAAGCTGGTGCCTCTCTTTGTCAGCGAAGCGGACGACTTTATCTTCCAACGAGGGGCAATAGCGAGGGCCGATGCCTTCGATGCGCCCACAATAAAGCGGCGACTTGTCGAGATTCGAGCGCACAATCTCATGCGTAGCGGCGGTCGTGTAAGTAATGGCGCAGGCCAGTTGTTCCACGTGGAACATCCCGTCGCGCCACTCATTCAAAGTAAAGATGTCGTCGCGGTTCTTGTGCAGGGTATCGGCCAAATAGCTAAAGGGGCGGGGAGGGCGGTCGCCCTCCTGCAGGTCCATCTTGGAAAAATCGATGCTTTTCTTCAGCAGCCGGGGAGGCGTGCCGGTCTTGAGGCGCTTGAGCTCGAAGCCCAGTTTGAGCAGAGAGGCGGAGAGACCGCTGGCGGTATCGCCCATCCTCCCGCCTGGAGTATTGCGCAGCCCGACGTGCATGAGGCCCTGAAGAAAGGTGCCGGTGGTGACGATCACCGTCCGGCTGCGGAAGGTGACGCCAAGCTGCGTGCTAACGCCAGTGACCCGGTCGTTTTCAACCAGAATCTCCGCGATATGGCCTTGCTTGATGTCGAGCCGCTCCTGCCTTTCGCAAGTGGCCTTGAGTCGGAATTGGTACGCCTTCTTATCGCACTGGGCGCGCGGCCCGCGAACACTAGCGCCCTTGGACGCATTGAGCATACGGAACTGGACGCCCGTCGCATCGGTGTTCATCCCCATCTCACCGCCGAGCGCATCGATCTCGCGAACGATCTGCCCCTTGGCTAAACCGCCGATCGCCGGGTTGCATGACATCTGACCGATCGTGTCCAGATTCATCGTCAACAGCAGCGTATCGCATCCCATGCGCGACGCCGCCAGTGCCGCTTCGACGCCGGCATGGCCCGCTCCAATGACAACGACGTCATACCGCTTGGGATATTCAAACATAAGGAGGCAGAAGATACCTCACCCTCCGCTCTCCGACAAGCAGGGAGGGATCGCCTTGATGCGGCAAGCGAACGGCGTTATCCCGCTCTTTTTGCGGCTGACTGCCTACCTCGGTGAATCGGGCTCGATCTCCGGCTCCACTTCCGGCGGTGCTTTCGCGACCTTGGGCACGCTCCATATCCGGCCATCCAAAAGATGATCGTCGCCATTGGCGTACACCAATCGCGGGAGGCTCAGGCGAATGCGCCGAGAGGATTTACAGAGAATCGGCTTGCGTATCTCGTTCATATTTATGTGGTTGTGTTACTAGCCCGAATGATTGGCGCCTTCGATCCAGATTTCTGACCAATTCGGAGCTGAAGTCGCGCGGGATTCGGAAGAACGGCCCATTCGCTCGGCAAGTTTTTCCAGTCGCCGGGCATTGTTTGCCAGACAAAAGTCACGAATGGGTTCGTTGCTTTTGAGCCGCTTAAAGAAAATCGCCCACTCCACGCCAAGCGCAAATGCCTCTTGTGGAGACACCTTCTCCAATCCACGGTCATCGAAGTCCAAGCAGCCGGTCAAATCCTGAGTTTGCATACCCTCTAAAAAGCAGAATCGAGACCAAACCGTTTCCGCGGTAGCCACCGCAGGGAAAGTGGAAGGTGCCTCCAGCGCATCGCCGCGAGGGCCCGCGGCGGCGATCTCGGAATGTTCGTCCCCAGCATACGTTGACGCGTAGTATAGTCGTCACCATGATCCGCATCCTCCGCACCGTCACGCGCCTACTTCTCGCGGCGCTCTTTCTCCTGGCCGGCACCGTGCACTTGCGTAGCCCTGAGCTCTTCCTGCAGGTCATGCCGCCATCGATTCCGTGGCCGCGGGCCTGCATTCTCATCAGCGGCGTGGCGGAGCTTCTGGGCGGCGCGGGCCTGCTCATTCCGCTGCGTCCGGTTCAGCTACTCAGTGGCTGGGGATTGACGCTCCTCCTCCTGGCTGTCTTCCCGGCCAACATCTACATGGCGGTCGATGACGTGCGGGTCAATGGCCACGAAATCCCCGCCTGGCTCCTCTGGCTGCGGTTGCCACTTCAGCCACTTTTCATGGCGGGCGTGCTGTGGGTGACGGGAGCTTGGCCCGCAAATTGCAGTAAAAGGCAAGACAGCGAAACGACCCCACCCATGTAAAACCCCGAGTCCCTCATGAACCGTCCCAACATCTTCTCACACCGGCCTCCCTCCTCGACCATTCACCTCTTGAGCGACCCGTTTCCGGAGCGGCTCAACGGTACCACCAGCCTTTTCAGCCGGGCGGAATCGCTTTCCTCGCAGCGGGAATTTATTGCCGCTTCCTCCTCCCAACGCATCCGCGTGGTGACGGCGGCAAAAAAATAATCAAGCGTTGCCCGCGCAGCTGGAGCAGCGGGGGATCCATGACCGTAGGCTGATGTCTCAAAGGCGAGACTTTCCCTCATTCGACAATTCCAACAAATCCGTAATCCCGTCGAATCGGCGAACTCGCATTATTTGAATTGCCCGCTCGCACACGCGCGCACGGTGGGTAGGTTGTGTACTTGAAGCATTATCTCGGCATCTGCCTGGTCCTGATCACCGTGGCGGCGATCGCGTTGTTCGCGCTGCACAGTTGCACTGCAGCGGTCAATGAGTCGGTCGATCACGTGCGCGATGCGTTCAAGGATGTGCTCCACCTGCAACCGCAGGTCACCGTCAACCAGCGCGTCGTGCTCACGCAGACCGCTCCGATCGCGGAGCTGGCTGTCGTCACGAAGGAGGAGCTGGTCTCCCTTGGCTTCAACGAACACTTGGAGGTGCTGGCGATTCAGATTCCGCTCACCGAGAAAAAGCTCACCGCCGAGGCCACCTACCGCCTCAAGGCCGGCTTCGATTTGAGCCAGCCCTTTTCCGTAAGCATTGACCCGGCCACGCGCGGGGTCCACGCCGCTCTTCCTCACGCGAAAATTCTGTCCGTCGAGCAGGTGGGGGACATCACCTACCACGGCGAGGACGCCACGCTCAATCGCGTGACAGACAGTGACCGCACTGAAATTCTTAACAGTTTACATCAAGCCGCGCTCCAAGCGGCCGAGGATTCTCAGTTGAAGCACGATGCGGAAAAGCAGGTCACCCAACGTCTGAACGAATTGATCCAGCACAATGGGCAGAATCTGCAGATTGAGTGGAGCGAAGGAAAAAACCTCCCGCTCTCCCAGCCATAAATACACTTGTACATACGAATCTGCGATTACAAGTTAGAAGGGCGATGATAATAATACCGACATTCTCATCATTAAATAATATATCTATAACATTGTGTTTTCCCACCAATCAGAATACAATTGTCTAACCAAGGCTGGCCCAAATAGGAAAATACGGTATGGCTCTTGCGTACTGAGTCAGCAAAACTGAGAGAAATCCCTATGCCGAAAACTTCTCGCCTCTTTCATCCTTCGCTGGATAGCGCTACTTCCGTCGGCGAAACACAGCCTATTCGCCCCTCGCTTTTCGACGCGAAGGACGAATTCATCGAGCGGATTGCGCCGGTCGGAGTGGCCGCGATTTACTTCGGTGGCTTCTCGCTTTCCCCGCAGGACGCGCCGCTCTCCCGCCAGGCGCTCTTCAAGCTTTCGTTTCTCAATCGCCATTTTCTCCAGCCCGCCGGGTTGAAGATCACGGTCAATCGCCAGACGGCCGTGCTCTCCGGCACGGTGGCCGCGCGGGCCTTGGTCACCATGGGGGAAATCCTGGCCAAGCAAATCGAGGGCATTAACGCCACGACCGACGAGACGCGCGCCCTGCCCGAGGATGCCACGCTCCCGGTGGGGCAGCGCGAGAAGGAAGCGGTGCGCGAGGCCGCGCAGTTTCTTTTTGCCACGGATCAGACGCTGCGCTCTGGCGTGCAGGTCTCGCTCAGCGACGGTTACCTCACGCTGCAGGGCGAGGTGAGCTCCGTTGCGCAAAAGAATTGGGCCGAGCAACTCGCGGAAGCCGCGGGTGGCGACGTCCAATCGCGGTTGAAGGTGACCGAGGCCACGACGTTCGCCCCGGCTGCCACGACCGAGCCGCCGCAGATTGACGACGAATCGCAGGAAGCGCTCGTGCTCTTCCGCCTCCGCCTCGTGCGCGAGACGGAGCACCTGCCCGTGCGCGTCAAGGCCAACCGCGGCATCGTCACGATCTCCGGGAAGGTCCGCACGGAAGTCCTCCGCCAGCGCGTGGAGAACATCGCGCGCTCGACCCTTGGGCTGCGCGAATTGCGCAGCTCCATTTCGATTTCGAGCTGAGTTCCTTCGCGACCCGGCCTGACTTTCGGGTCTTATAAGACGTATCGGTCCTATACGACCTATTCCGCCGCCAGAACTTTTCGCGCGACCGCCTCGACCTCCTCCACCGAAATATTCTTTATCGTCGGCGTCCCTCGGAGCACGCGAACGCCATCCCGCGGAGGCGCCCACACCACCGGATCAGTCGGGCTAAAGAGCGCGACAATCGGCAGATCGCGCTTCGCCGCGGCGGCGAGGTGCGTCACGCCCGTGTCATGGCCCAGGAAAAGCACGGTCTCGCGCAGGATGGCAGCCAGGATCGGCAACGGCAGCCAGCGCGCGCGCAGATGCGGGAGATTTTTCCACGCCTCAAGCACGGTTTGCGTGGGCGCCTCGTCGGCCTCGCCTTCGATCACCAGCAGGGCGATGTCGGGGAAAGCCGCGCACAACCGCCGGCCCAATTCGGCCCACGACTCGGCCGGCCAGCGCTTGGTCTCGCCACCGGCACCAGGGTGAATCGCCACCAAGCGCGTGCCCGGTTTCAGGCCTCGAAGAAACGCGCGCGCGGCATCGCGATCCCCGGGCGAGGAGAAGATTTCGCTCGCCGAATCGGGCCCGAGTGCGAGGCCAAGCGGCTCGAGAATTCCCGCGAAGTGCCGCGCGGCGGGTCGCGCGAAATCGTCCGGCACGCGCGGCGAGTGGGTGATGATCTGGCCCGGCTTGCAGCGCTGCAGGTTGAGGAGGAAGAACTCGTCCGGGTCATAAAAATAGGAGAGCACCAAATCGAAGCTGCCGACGTAATCCATCCACGCCGGGTCCAGCACCGCGCGCGGCATGAAGAAGGCGCTGAGCGGGCCGTGATTCACCGAGCGGATGCCGTTGAGGTAATGCCGATGGAGCCCGACCTCCGCGATCTGCGGATGGCCCAGCACCTCGATGTGCGCCTCGGGCCAGCGTTGGCGCAGAACGCGCAGAGTGGGCAGGGTGATGATGAAATCGCCCAAGGCGCCGCCGCGGATGAATAGAATCTTCTTCAAGGCAGTCTCAGGTTAACGTAATGCCTCCAAATACCCCTGCCTCCTTAACCACCAACTGGACAAGCGCAGGTGTGACACATACACTCCTGCCATGCGGGTTTACGAAATCGTCATGCGCAGCGGCGCGAAAGCGGAGGTTGCGGCGGAGGTGGTTCATGATGATCCAGCGATGGACGACAAGATCTATTTTTACCGCGATAAAGGCCTTAAGCAACTCGTCGCCTATTTTATTCGCGACCAGGTCTCCGGCATCATCCTCGGGCCGGATAACGCGGCGGGCGCGGTCAGATATAAATAGGACGCCTCGCAAAGCCTAGACCTTCTTCGTGACGGGTCAGCAGGTTTTGTCCGAATCCATCAACCTGCACACGAAAGCCTCCGTCTCTTCCATACTTGCAATTACCGCCTGATTGGCGATGCTTTACGAGGTAATTCGGCCTGACGTTTCGCAGCTCTCTTCACCTATGATCCTCATCACCGTCCTTCTGGTTCTCGCCATCATCTTTGGCATTGTCCTCATGATCGGCGGCTTCGGCGTTGGGATTTATAACCGGCTCGTCGCGCTGCGGAACGATTTCAAAAATCAGTTCGCGCAGATCGATGTGCAGCTCAAGCGCCGGCACGATCTCATCCCCAATCTCGTCGAAACGGCGAAGGGCTACATGGCGCATGAACGCGGCACGCTCGATGAAGTCATTGCGGCCCGCAATGGCGCCGTCGCCGCGCGGCAACAGACCACGGCCGATTCCTCGGATTCGGCCGCCGTACAAAAAGTCGCCGCGGCGGAAGGCGTACTCACCCAATCGCTGGGCCGGCTCTTCGCCGTGGCCGAGGCGTATCCCGACCTGAAAGCGAACCAGACGATGCTGCAGTTGCAAAGCCAGCTCACCGAAACCGAAAACGCCATCGCCCTCGCGCGCCAGTCCTACAACGAGTCGGTGCGGAACTACAACACGCAGCGCGAGATTTTTCCCAACTCGCTCCTTGCCGGCATCTTCAATTTCGCGCCTGCCGCCCTCTACGAGATCAGCGATCCGGGCGATCGCGAAGTGCCCAAGGTCTCCTTCACCTAAGTTTAATCGACGCGCCTCATGGGAAATTCGCTGTTCCGCAAAGAATCTCCGGAGGACAAGAAGCCGCCGACGCCCTACGACCTCATCGAGAAGGAGGTTCAGCACCTGAAGAAGGGCAGCTCGGTCCGGCACGGCGGCGCGAGCAAAAACCGGAAGATGCCGTGGCTTGTCATCCTCGGTTTCATTGGCTTGGCATGGCTCTACCTCATGGATCCGTTTTATCACGCCTGGTACAAGGGCGAGGCCATTCGCGCCTACCTCTACCTGCACCAATACGGCAGCGAGGCGGACGTGGCCGCGCTGACCGGTGCGCACATTTTGTCGCTGGAGGAAATTGACGTCCTCAACCACAAAAACGGCGCGTTCCGGGACTACTTCAAGTCGGCCGATGAGGCACGGAAGCGGGTTGATGCCATCGTGCAATACCAGACCAACGTGCAGCTTCTCCACGAGGACAAATACCAGTCGCTCGACCCCGTCGGCCGCATGCGGTCCGTCCTCTTCATCCGATGGGGCATCTTCCTACCCACCGATTGGAACTTTTTGGATCCGACCGTATCTTACTAGCCCGCGAGATTACAGGTTTGTAATATTCTCTTTGACACTGCGGCGGGTCTCTTTCATCGTAGGTCCCGTGCAGTTGGTACGCCCTGTGCACGGAATGTGGATTAGATTGGAAAGAAGCACCATGACTATTTTATTCCGCCGTTCGCCCAGCAAAAAGGGCCAGACCTTGGTCGAGTACGCCCTGATCCTGGCGTTTATTTCCGTCGTCGCCATTGGGGTCCTCATCGCTCTCGGGGGGAGTGTCCGCAACATTTACACAAAGATCGGGTCCGTCATGACGTCGGCCCAATCAAGCCATTAGGAAAATCATAGCAGCGAGCGCAAGGCCGTGGGCGCCGACAGAGAAGATCCACTGCCTAACGGCCACGGCTACAAAAGCGACAAAAACTCGCCAATCACGGCGCAGACTTGCTCAATTTGCTCGGCAGGAATTTCCGGGTAGATGGGCAAGCTCAGCACTTCGCCCGCGAGCCGGTGCGCCCAAGGGAAATCCTCCGGCTGATGCTGGAGTGCGCCGAAGCAGACCTGCTCGTGCAATGGCAGCGGGTAGTAAATTTCCGAACCAACCCCGCGTGAAGCCAAGTGCGCGCGCAGGGCATCGCGCCGGCTGGTGCCGATGACGCGCAGCGTGTATTGATTCCAGATATGGCCGTTGTGCGGATAGGCCACCGGCAGCACGAGCCGGGCGTCGCCGCTGGAAAGACCCGCGCCGAAATCGAGGCACCCGCAATCCTCCGGCCGGGCGACGGCCACGCCGGGCAGTTTCGCCAACCGCTCCGTGTAGAGCGCTGCGTTGCGCCGCCGTTTTTCCGTGTAGCCGTTGAAATGCGGCAGCTTGACGGATAGCATCGCCGCCTGCAACGCATCGAGCCGAAAATTGCCGCCGACCACCTGATGGAAATACTTCGGGTCCATGCCATGCATGCGCATGATCTTCGCCCGCTCATAGAGCGCCGTGTCGTTCGTGATCACCGCGCCCGCATCGCCCAGCGCGCCCAGGTTTTTCGTCGGGAAAAAGCTGAACGTGCCGAGGTCGCCGAACGTCCCGACCTGCCGGTCGCGATAAGTCGCGCCCATGGCCTGCGCGGCATCCTCGATCACGCGCAAGTTGTGCTGCTGCGCGAGAAGTTGCACGCCTTCCATGTCGGCCGCCTGGCCGAAGAGATGGACCGGGATGATCGCCTTCGTGTCCGAGGTTATTTTCCGCGCCGCATCGCGCACATCGAGGTTGAAACAAACCGGGCACGAATCGACGAAGACTGGCTTCGCGCCCGTGCGCGCCACGCAGCCTGCGGTGGCGAAAAAAGTGAAGCTCGGGCAGATCACCTCGTCGCCCGGGCCGATATCGAGCGCCATCAGTGCGACCGTGATCGCATCCGTGCCCGAGCTGACGCCGAGCGCGTGCTTCGCGCCTGTGAATTCCGCCAGCGCGCGCTCGAACTTCTCCACCTCGGGCCCGAGGATGAAATGGCCCGAGCGCAACACGCGCATGAAGGCCTCCTGCAGTTCCGGCTCCAGCGCGGCGTTCTGCGGTTTCAGTTCGAGGAGATTGACGTTCATCGCGGTATCATGCGCGATTGGCCATGGGTTCGCGACGAAAAAGGTAGCCGGCGCAGGCCCTTGCGCCGGAGCGTCCCGTCAGCGGGACGCCTGGGTATATGAATCAAAAAGCACGCATTATTTTTGAAGCGAGAACGCAGGCCGCTGTGTCCCGCCGCGAGCGGGCCACAGCGGCTCCGGCTACCTTTTCATCCCATCAATCCCCCTTCGACGCCCGCACCAACGTCGGCAAAACCTCAAACGTCTCGCTGCCCACCCAAGCCAGGCCGACCACGAGCACGATGTAAATAATCGCCACGCCGAAGCGTTGTGTCGGCGTGAGCGGCAAGTCCGTCCGCGGCGCGCGCGCGCGAACCAGCAGCACCAGCCGCGGCAACGCGAAACAAAAGACGCAGAGCAACACGATGTTGAAGCCGCTCACCAGCCGCAGCACGCAGGCAATAATCGCGGCCAACCATCCGGGCGGCGCGATGGCCGGCGCGATCCATCCGCCCTCGAGATCGAGGATCGGGATAAGCGTGAAAAGATTGTAGAAGTACCCGACGCAGGCCATGCCCAGGAACAGCGGATTGCCCAGGGCCATCGACGTATCCTGCGCCTTGGTGATTTCGTAGACGCCGTGCAGCCCGAGCGAAACGATGGTGCCCGTGATCGGCCCGGCGAGACCGATCAAGGCATCGCGCCACACGTTTCTCGGCAGCGGTTCCAGGATCGCGGTCGCATGCGCGCCGAAACCGAAAAAGCGGAACTTCAACGGCAGGCGCATCCACCACGCCAGGCCCAGCGTGCCCGCCTCATGAATCACCACCTGCAGCAAAATGCCGATGACCGACGCCCAGCCGTACGCATCGAGATCGTCCGGGCCCAGCACCTTCAACCCATCAGCCAGAATCGGATTATGAAAAATCGCGAGAAAGATCAGAATCGCGAGCAACAGCGCCGTGCCCATGGCCAGTTGCTCCGCCCACAGGCGATTGGGGGAGGGGAACGTCTCGACAGGCTGGGCAGTTTTCACGGGCATAGGTGCCGCTACCCTAGCGCGGCGCGCTGGCGGAGTCCAAATCAGAATGAAGTGGGGCCGATACGCTTATGGGACTTATAAGTCCTATAGGTCCTATACGACCAATTTCTCTTTTAACCGCAGCACCCTTTTTCACCTTCCGCACTTGTGCGCACCTCAGGACGCGACATAGTAACCTGACGATGACTCCCGAAGATCGTGACCTTCTCCATTCGCTGCGCCGGCAGCAGGACGAGCTGCAACAGACCCTCGCCCACATTCGCGCGCAATTGGGCGCGCTGGAGGAACGCGCTTTGGGTCACGCACCGGCAGGTCACACGAACGGCTTCGCGCCTCATCTGCCACCGCTGCCGTTGGACGCGCTCCTGCCGCCTATCCCGCCGCTGGCGGATCCGGCCACGATCATTCACGATGCGCCACTTTCTTCCACAGCGGATCTTCTTCCGCCTGTACCGCCCGCAACACCCGCGCCGCGGCATTCGGCTGAGGTCCACTTTGGCCGCTGGATGCTGCGCGTCGGCGCGCTTTTCGGCATCATCGGGCTCGCCCTCGTTTTCGCGTGGGGCCCGGTCCAGAACGTCGTCGGCCACATGGGCCTGCTCGCGGTCAGCGCGGGATTCAGTGTTGCTCTTATTATAGTCGGCGGGCGCATCGAGAGCAAAAGCGCCGCGTCGTTTCTCCTCGGCCGCACGCTCACCGCCATGGCGCTGGCCTGGCTTTATCTCACCACCTATGCCGCGTCGTCGTATGAGCCGTTGCGGGTCATTACCAGCCCACTCATCGGCGGATTGCTCCTCGTCGGCTGGTCGCTCTACACGCTGCTGCTGGCCGAGCGGAAGAAATCGCAGACCATCGGCGCCTTTGCCATCACACTCGCTTATATCAGTACGGCGATCAACCCGGTCGGCTTTTTCACGATGGGCGCAGACCTCCTGCTGGCCGCGACCGGCGCCGTCTTCCTGCTGCGCAATGGCTGGACCACGCTGACGACGTTCAGCCTCATCGGCACCTATGCCGCGTTGCTGCACCGGCTCATCGTCGATGAAAACGGCGAGTTCGTTTTCGACACGCGCGGCACCTCCAACTTCTGGGCGCACGCGGTCTATCTTTTCGGCGCGTGGCTACTCTTCACCGCCGCCGGCCTGCTGACCAACTCGCCGACGTTTCGCGGCGCCAAGCGGCTCTTTTATATCAGCCTCAATAACGCGGCGGTCGCTGTCCTCATGGCCTTCTCGGCTTGGGTGGCCGGTTATGGCGCCAGCGCGGTCGGCTGGTGCTTCATCGATACCGGGCTCGTCTTTCTTTTCACTTCGCGCATTGCGGAAGTCGCGGAGCTCGACCCCGTCGATGTCATGGGCGCCTACGCCGCCCAGGGCCTCGCGCTGATCACCGGCGGCATCATGATCGTCTTCGCCGGCCTCACCCGCGGTGTCGCGTTGCTGGTCGAAACCTTCCTGCTCGGTATCGGCGCGGCCTTCGCGGGCGACCGGATTCTCCTCATCAGCACCCACATCGCCGCCTTCTTCGCCACCATGTTCCTCGTCTGGGAAATGGCGATCAACGGACATCACCCGTGGCTGATCGGCTTCGGCGGCGCGCTGGTCATGTTCATCAACGCCTGGGCCTGCCGGGGCGAAGTGCGCAACAGTCCGGTCGCGCGGAGCACCATCGTCGTTTCCACCTCATGCTACTGCATCCTCGGCCTCGCGCTCATCTTCACCGCGCTGAGCACCGAGCTGGGCGATAGCGCACTGCCTCCCGCGCTGGCGTTGACCGCGCTGGTGCTCACCTGGTCCATCTACTACTTCGCGATCTACGAACTGCCGCCGCTCGCGCAATCGCTCCTCATCGCCGCGCAAGTCCTCATCCTATTCCCCACCGAGACCGGCGAGGAACTGCCCGCGCATACCACCGGCTGGGTCACCGCCATCACGCTCCTTCTTATTACCTGGTGGTCGCGCCAACGCGTCACCCGCACCGGGCCGTGGACCCTCGCGCTCACGTTCGTCTACGCACTCGCACTGGCCGGCATCGCCCACGCCACCGTGCGCCCCTACGTCGATGCGCCCGGCTGGATCGTCACCGCCAGCCTGCTCTCCTTCGCATTCCTTGTGTATGGCGCGGCCACGCGCGTTTGGGCGCTCGCCGCCGTGGGGCAAATCTTCCTCGCGCTCGCGGTTTATCACTTCTTCTTTCCGCCCCACCGCGATGTTTTCCCCTGGTCCTGGTGGGTCGCCGCGGCGCCGGTTGTCGTCGTGCTTTCCACCGCACGCGCGGCTTTCCGCTATCTGCGGCACTATCGGGAAACGCCTGACCATTGGGCGAAATTCATCCGCGTGCTGGCGCATATCTACCAATTCGTCGCGCTCATCGCCGTCATCCACTGGGTCTTCGGCGTAATCGAAGCGCCCTCCCAAATCGCCATGTTCCTCCTCCTCGGCACGGCGGTTCTTTCCATCAACGTACGCAAGCCGAGCGTCTATGGGATCCGCTGCAGCTTCGTTCTCAGCGCGATCGGCATGGTGCTTTTTTTCGAGAGCCTTTCCACCGCCACCCGCGAGTTGGCCAGCGCCATGAACGCCATCGCCATCCTGCTCTTCCTCGCGCAACCCGGTCTCCTCCGCCAGCAAGGACGACGTCTGGTCACCAAGGCTGAGAGCTGGGCGCTCATCCTGGCTGCCTCGGCCACAGCGTGGATTTTCGTCTCCGTCTGGGCGTGGACCCGCTTCAGCCCCGGTTACCTGACCATGAGTTGGGCGCTCTTCGCCCTCTTCCTTTACTTGTTCGGCTCACTCGTGCGCGAGCGGCGCCTGCGCTGGTGCGGCCAGGGCATTGTCGTCGCCGCCATTTGTCGCGTCGCGTTCCACGATATCTGGGGCTTGTCTGGCGGCTACAAGGCGTTGACCCTCCTCCTCCTCGCTCTCATTACGCTCGTCCTCGGCTTCCTCAGCCTGCGCAAATCGGCCCCGCGCACTCTTGCTGAATAACCGCCGATACTTTTGTGAACAACTGCCCGTATCTCTCCAACAACTCCCACAACTTGGACTTACCGACGAACCCCGTCCCTTACTCACAACCTGTTCACCGCCCGACTTTCCCGCATTCCATTACAATCACGCCACTTTCAGCGAACCTCGTCTTAACTCACACCTATAAGACTGAGAATAAACCATTGAAAATTTCCCTCAAATCCTCTTAATACAGTCTGCCCTTATGAAATGTGTCATCTCGCGGGAAGCGCTCCTCTCCGGTCTTCAAATTGTCCAAAACGTGGTCAGCACGCGCACCACCCTTCCCATTCTCGGCAATGCCCTCGTGCAGGCTGTTGACGGCAAGCTCATCATTTCCACCACGGACCTCGATACCGGCATTCGTGCTTCGGTCGATGCCGAGGTGATCAAGGGAGGCGCCACCACGCTGCCCGCGCGCCGCTTGTTCAGCATCATCCGCGAATTGCCCGCGGCGGAACTAACGCTCGAAGTCGATTCCAAGCAAGTCGCCACCATCACCTCCGGCTCCTCGTTCTTCCGCATCATGGTCCTGCCCGAGGAAGATTTCCCGCCGTTCCCCAAGGGCGATGGCGCGAAGACCTTCAAGCTCACCCAGGGCGTTTTCCGCGACATGCTCAAGCGCACGTCCTATGCGATTTCCACCGACGAAAGCCGTTACGTCCTCAATGGCGTGCTGCTCAGCTTTAAGGAAAACAAGCTCTCGCTCGTCGCGACCGACGGGCGCCGTCTCGCGCTGGTCGAGCAGGACATCGAATTCCCCAAGGGCAGCGAGGTCGAGGCCATTTTGCCGACCAAGGCCGTGCAGGAACTCTCGCGTATTCTGCGCGATGAAGAACCGCTCAGTATCAGCTTTGCGGAAAACCAGGTTTCGTTCGATCTCGGCAATACGTTTCTTTACTCGAAGTTGATCGAGGGCAATTACCCGAACTACAAGCAGGTCGTCCCAGCCGAAGCCAAGGAGCGCATCATCCTGGAGCGCGAACTTTTCCTCAATGCCGTGCGCCGCGTCGCGCTGCTCTCCAGCGAAAAGTCGAATTCGGTGAAACTCATCTTCACCAAGAACAACCTCGACATCACCGCCAACACGCCCGAAGTCGGCGAAGCCAAGGAATCGATCGCGATTACCTTCAAGGGCAAGGATTTCAGCATCGCCTTCAATCCCGAGTTCCTGATGGATCCGTTGAAAAACCTCGATAGCGACGAAATCTTCTTCGACTTCATCGACGAACTCAGCCCTGGCGTCATCAAGTACAAGCGCCCCTTCCTGTACGTGATTATGCCGATGCGGACTGCGTAGGTCTGGTTGCTAAAATGCCCGTAAGCTACGGGAACAAAAATTTGAGGCTAGCGAATCACTTCCAGTTCTCACGCGATTGTGAGCAGATGAAATTCCTGTGAAAGCGGCAGTTCTCTCCGCCGCCCAAGGTTCGGATCGGTAAAATTCCTCAAGCGCCTCTTCTCGTGAAAAAGACCCATGACTGAGCCGGCTCGCACCAGTACCGAATCCGTACCGCCGATCCAATCGGATCTCAAGATACCCACGATTCTCGGCAATGGAGCATTGATACAATTCGGCGAGAATGGCGGCGACGTCGACAAGGTTTTCCATTTTTTCTCGGAACAGGTTCATCAATCGCCCAATGACGGAGGGGCGCGTCTCGATCTGGCGCTGCTTTATCTCATCAAACTGCAATTTGAAAAGGCTTATCGGGTTCAGTCGGAGGCGCTCGAGCTTCAGCAGATTTTTCGCGTGGTGGGAACCAAAGGGAAAGCGGTCGCCGCGCGCCGCCGGATTCTTGCGCTGGTCGCTCCCGGCGACTTCATGAACAATGCGCAACTCGAGTTCCTCATCGATGGCTCCGAGATCGGCCTCGATGTCCTTTACCTTATTCCTGGACAGCCGCTCCCTCCCGCGCTTCCCGAACATGACGTCCTTTTTTGTGCGGTCAATGAATCGGATGCGAACGCTCCCAGCCTGGATCGCCTGGCGCAGCTGGTTCCTCACTGGCCGCGACCGGTGTTAAATGATCCGGAAAAACTCAAGCGCCTCACCCGCGAAGGCATGGCGTCCTTGTTCTCGCGCTCCCGCACGATCAGCGCATCGTCGGCGCGGCGTGTGACGCTTTCGGAACTGCGGTCGCTGGCGGCAGGCGAAATTTTGCTACCGGCGCTCCTTCCCGATTCGCGCTTTCCCATCATTGCGCGGCCGGTGGGATCGCACTGCGGCAAGAATCTGGAAAAGATCGACACGCCGCAAGAGTTAATGGTTTTCTTGGACGAACTTCACGATGAAGCGGAGGAATTTTATCTCGCCGAATTTATCGACTATCGCGGCGCGGATGGCGTGTATCGCAAATATCGAATCGTGCTGATCGAAGGCAAACCGTTCTTGTGCCACATGGCACCGTCCGACCAATGGAAGATCCATTACGTCAACGTCGGCATGAATGAGAACGCCGCCAAACGGGAGGAAGAGGCCCGCGCCATGGAAACGTTCGAGCACGATTTCGCGCTTCGTCATGCCGCGGCCTTTCAGGAGCTCGCGGAAAGCGTCGGCCTCGATTATTTCGGAATCGATTGCAGCGAAACAACGGATGGCCGGCTCGTGCTGTTTGAAGCGGAGACCGCCATGGTTGTTCATGCCATGGATTCTCCCACACTTTATCCCTACAAACCGAAACAGATGGCGAAGGTCTTTGCGGCTTTCCACGCCTTGATCGATCACGCCTCGCTCCGTCCCAAGGGGCTTCATCGGACGACGCAACCTGTGGACAAAACCGCAGCGTGACCTAGATTTTGTACCGATGTCCATCACCGTTTGCACAGGAAAGCTGCACTGCGTCCAGGTCACCGCCGCCCGACTCGACTACGAGGGCAGCATCACGATTGATCGCAAGCTCATGGAAGCGGCCGATATTGCGCCTTTTCAGCTCGTCCACATCAACAATGTGTCCAACGCGGTTCATTGGGAGACCTACGCCATCCCGGGCACGAACGGTGAGATTCAGCTCAACGGCTGCCCGGCCCGCCTCTTTCAACCGGGCGACAAGGTCATCATTCTTTCCCTGGAGCAGCTCACTCGGGAACAGGCGGCGTTGGTCCAGCAGCGCGTCGTGCATGTGGGAAAAGGGAACAAGATCTCACGCGTCGAAATCAAGGTGATCTCCCCGCTGCGCAAACCTTCCGTGCGCTCAAAAAAGCGGAAGTGATGCCAGGCGGGCGGCGTTATCGAGCAGGTTCATGGCGTCCGCCATCACCGCTTGGGGTCCGCGACCCGTTGCGGACAAAGCATCGACAATCAAGCGGGAGCTCAAGCATAGCCGCAACGCCTTAACCGGAAGCCCGGCGCGCGTGCCGCAGGCGACCGGCTGGCCCAGCTGATAACCCATCTCACGCAGGAGCTCATGGACTTTCTTGGTTTCGCCCGGGTTCAGCCAGGCGCCTTGCGGAGAAGACGAGGGCTTCTTCAAGAGAAACGAAAAAATCGTGGGGAAGCGGTCCCAGGCGCGATGGGGCGCGATCAAACCACGGTCAAGAACCGGGAAGGGCAAAATCTCGATGCGCGGGGATGCCCCCAGGTGGCTCGCAATCGTTTGGCCGAAGGTCTGCACGAAATCCGAGATGGCGGGCTCGGGCAGTTGGCGGAAGGCCCGCATTTCGGTCAAAGCGGCTTCCCAGCGGAGCAGAAGGCCATAATTCGGTTTCCGGGTGAGCATCGTCCGGACGGCCCAGCGATGGGGCCACTCGGCACAGGAGGAATACGACTTGAGAGCGACCGGCATTTTGCGCGCGCGGA
Organism: uncultured Candidatus Methylacidiphilales bacterium; assembly: GCA_964657775.1. Classification (GTDB taxonomy): domain Bacteria; phylum Verrucomicrobiota; class Verrucomicrobiia; order Methylacidiphilales; family UBA1321; genus JABDGH01. The sequence goes on from CAZZWT010000001.1 coordinate 39,591, forward strand.
GGCGTTGCGCGGCTCCTGCAGGAACAAGCAGCGCCCCACAGAAAGTAGGCCCCGTGAAAAATTTGGAACCTGTGATCGCCACAATAAAATCATGCTCCAAGTAAGACTTCAGCGTTGAGGTGGCAAGCCGGAATTGGCAGGCGTCGACCAGGACTTCAACCAGATCCGGAAAGCGCCGGCGCAGGCGATCGACGCAGTTGGCGCTGGGAGCCAAAAGACCGGTCTTGGAAACATCGATCTGATTCAGCAGAACGCGTCGCCCGGCGGAAGCGGCGCGGATGACACAGTCTTCCGTCTCCGCGTCCATAACTGCGGCCGTCCGAAGCTGGCCGTCGGCGGCGCGACATTTTACTTCGCAAATTTCGACCGGGCGACCGCAATCCAGAGGAACCGCGGCGGCGACAGTATCGCCCAAAGCAGCGCGATCACTAAAATGGCGTCCAGAAAGGGCGTCAGGGATGCCGCTGCCCGTTTCCGAAGCCTCGACGCGAATCACCAGGGGCCGCAGTTCATTCGGATCAACCACAAGTTGAGACGCAAAGAGGTGGAGATCGGTCCCGGAAGCACCAAAGATCAGGTCGAGGCCCTTCAGATCCTCCAATCCGCAGAGATGGATCAGCTCAGCGCGCACCCGATCGAGCTCGTGCTCATACGTCCGATGGGGGTGCTCAAAAGCGGCCGCCCGGTCGAGTCGATTCCGTAGCCTATTCGCGGCGGAAAATCCCGCCGAGGAGATCGTCGATGCGGTGGAAGAGCCAAACGCGATCGTCTCCGGTTCGGGCAACGGCGTGCAACCGTAGCGATTTCGCCCCAACGGGTCGCAAAGGATTCTGGCATCTCCGCCATCGGTGAGGAGGCTGGCGGTCGCAGGCAAAGCCGTAGTCGAGGGGAAGTCGTCTTGGACTCGAGTTCGGGCGAGAACATCCGGAATGATGGCAACGGCCTGGAAGGCGACCTTACTTTCAACGGTAAGAACCCGGGCGGTGACGCCGGGCGGGACGGGAAGGACGCCGCGCGCCGCGCGCTTGACGAGCTGCACGCTCATGGGAGTCTTTCTCGTGGATAAAGCATAGGAGCTGCCGCGCGCCCCAAAGCTGGAATGATCGAGAGCCTTGATCGCGCTACACTCTCGTATCGGTACCGGCGAACTGCTTCTTAGAACAATGTTTCCCAGTTGCACCTCAGGTAAACGCATGTACGACGGCTCGAGACCGCGTGCGCGCCCCTCAAGAGTTGAGTAATCCCACGCGGAAGGCCCATTAGCGCGGATAAGTATTAAGTTGTATCATGTTGACACATCCCCAAGGCGCGAACAATATACGCCCGTGAAGGCTCCTCCCAGCTATCCCTTTTGGCCGCTTTCGGTCGCGGGTCCTAAGCGGATCGACGGCCTTACTTTCAAAACCAGCGAGCTCAAATCGCTGTCGGCATTTCGGGACGCGCTCGCCGCTCGCGGTAAAGACTACGAGCTCATCCGTCGCAACGACGCCCCTGGACTGCTGCTCGATCTCAGCCTCGCCTCAAAGCCCCGGTTACTCCGGCAAGTGGTCGAGGATTGGGGCGTTGTTTTTTCTTTGTGGAAAACGGCCGATGCCTACCTGGAAGCGGACGGGCAGAGGCGAAAGCACCTGCGCACGTTGCTCAGACAACTTTTTTTCTGGGCCGGATACAGTCGCAGCCGGAACGTTTGGCCGGCGCATTTGACCGCGCGGCAAATCTTGTTGAAGCGAGAGGACACCGTGGCCAGCGCGGAACGGCGCGCCTTGCGTGCGGAGGCCTTGGCCGGTCGGCTGGCGGTCGCCTTGGGAAAAATCACGCGCGAATTGCGAATTTATTCGATCGTCGCCAACTCGTCGCTCCGTCCTAGCATCAAAACGATCTTGAAGGAGTGCGAGGCGTGCCTTGAAGAAGCCGACTATCTCGAGCGAACCCCCAGCCGGGTCCGAAGTCGATTTCTGAAAAAGAAGCCCGGCCTCGACGAAGCTCACAAAGCGGATGGGGTCACCATTAAGCTGGCCGCCACGATGGAACGTGCCCTTGGACTTTTGAGGGACGCCCTCTCCAGGTTCAAGCCTGTAGATGCTTTCCGCGCCCGGTACGTGATCCGCGAAAGCGAAGACCTGCTCTCCGAAATTCTCCCTAAACCGCAACGAGACCCCCTTTATATTCCCCTTGGCATCATGGTCTTCGACAGTACGCTCTATGTGAGCCGCCTGATCGTGGGCTTCTGGCTGATTCCGCTCGTGCTGGCCATCGACGGTCAAAAGCGGGCCCAAGCGCGAAAGCAGGACGACGCTCTGTCAGAAATCGAGCTTGCTGGTGCCAGCTATAAATAGCAGCCGCGAGGTTTGGTGCGAAAGTGGATGGAGCCAGGGTCTGCGAACCTGTCTGGCGCAAGCGACAGCCCTTCTTGCATCTCGCGGGTTGATGTTTCCGCGCGAAATGCAAATTGCCCTACGTCTTGCAGGGGATTTAAGACTGCCCGTGACTTACCATCTCCAGTTTGAGAGGTAGACGAATGCATCCGGCAAAAGTTGGCCCGACGACTGCATCATGGTTGGTATGCTCGGATATGCCATTACTTTCTTCCTTGTCGCCATTCTCGCCGGCCTGTTTGGCTTTTGGGGAGTCGCGGGCCTCGCCACGGAAATCGCCAAGATTCTTTGCCTGATCTTTGTCGTTCTCGCCGTTGTTTCCATCATCCGCGGCCGCGGCACCCGACTTTAGCCTCACATCGCTTTTATGAAAAAAATTATTCCACTTCTTGTCAGCGTTGCACTCTTAAGTGCCTGCAAACCGACCCAAAGCACCACTACCACGGCCGTCTCCCCAGATGGCAGCACGGTGACCAAAACGACCACGACGACCACCGCCACGGATGCCCCGCCACCCATGCCGGCGCCGACTCTCACCCAGGCCAATCTCGATCGCGTCTCGACCGACATGTCGAAAGCCGAAGTGGAAGCCATTTTCGGCGCCCCCACGAGCTCCAATACGGAGCCCATTCCCATCGTAGGCGGCGAGCAGACGACCTATAACTACCAAGCGGGGAGCTCTGCAGTGACGATCGTTTTCAAGAACGACAAGGTGAAGGAAAAACACGGGACGTTTAATCCCTAAAGGAGATCGGTATGTTACTCATCATCGCGGCGGTACTCATTCTCTTCTGGGGCGGCGGGTTGTTTTTTCGGGTCGCCGGTGGACTCATCCACATCCTGTTGGTCGTCGCTTTGGTCGTCATTGTTCTCAGTTTCCTGGGCGGCCATACGGGAAGTCCCTAATTATCGCGCTTTCCTTCCTGCGATGCTGATGACCAGGCGTCGTGCGATATGAGGGATGGCGGATCCATCCGTGGAACCTGGATGAATCCGATTGCGTTTTACCTCAAAGGTTTGTCTCGAAAAGAGGCGGATCGGCACGCCTTAAGCATCGTTTTTGAGATGGAAAAGCTCCACCTCATCATCGACACAATTACCTTCAGTTCCATCGCGGCAGTCGCGTCCTCAGTTGGTTTCTCGCATATCAATCCGGAAGTCACTGCCCTCAGTTTCGCAATTTCCGCTGTTGCGATCGCGTGGTTGACGTTGTCGGCCACGGTCAAGCGTCACCAGCCGTCCTAACGAGCGACCCCCATGCAACGCCTTACCGTGCGGGTGGGATGCCGCCTCGTTTATCAATCGGTTTTCACCACCCCTATTGTGGTGATTGTTCGTCCCCGTCTCTCCGTCCATCAGTTTTTCATCGAGGACTCTTTAGTCATCGATCCCAAGACGCCGTACGAGGAGGTAACCGATTGGCTCGATAACCCCATTGAGCGCTGGGAGCTGCCGCCGGGCCAAACCGTCATCACCAGCGATTCGCTGATTGAAGTACCCGCTGTGTCCGACGACTACAACCGCCGGAGTTCGTCCACCCCGGTGATGAAAGTTCCGCACAGCGCTTTTCGCTACCTACTGCCGAGCCGGTATTGCGATTCCGACAAGGTGGCGGATTTCGCCTCGCGAGAATTCGGCTACATTATCAATGGCGTTGATCGCGCGATCGCGATCTGCAACTGGGTTCATCACAACATCCAGTACGTCACCGGCTCCGGCCGTCCCGATATCTCGGCGTCGGAAATCATGGCCCGCGGCTATGGCGTGTGCCGCGATTTCGCCCACGTCGCCGCCGCGCTGTGCCGCGCCGTGAATTTGCCCGCCCGTTACGTCACCGGTCACCTCCCGGATATCGGCGTGTGGGATCCCTGCACGCCGATGGATTTCCACGCCTATACCGAGGTTTATCTCGATGGCCAGTGGTGCGTCTTCGATGCCCGGTACAACACACCGCGCATTGGCCGCGTCAAAATCGCGCATGGACTGGACGCCGCCGACTGCGCCTTCACCACGACCTTTGGCGACGCCCGCCTGACCTCGTTCCAAGTCTGGGCCTACCAAGTCGATCCCCGGTTTGTGGCCGCCGGCGACCCGGTCGACTTGTCCAAGCGGCTGGATGGAACGCCCACCGTCAACTTGGGTTGATCAACGGGTACGGCCCATTGGACAGGGCTCCCCGTTGCGGCCAGATTCACTCCCGTGGCCTTGGTTCTCTACGACTTCCTCGCCCCGCTCTATGATCCCGTCTTCGAGTCGATCTACCGGCCTTTCCGCGCGCGAGCCTTGGCGCAATTGCCACAAGTAAACGCCGCGACGATCCTCGATCTCGCCTGCGGGACAGGTCAGAACTTCCCCCTTTTAGCGCAGCGGGCCGGAGCGAAAGGTAAGATCATCGGAGTCGATATTTCCTCCGGCATGCTCCGCCGCGCCCGGTTGCGGGCCGAGAGGATGGGCTTAACCGGCCTCGAGTTGATCGAGAGGGATGCGGCTCACCACGAGTTCAAGGCATTGCCACCGGTCGATGTTGTCGTGTGCACCTACGGCTTCACCTCCATGCACAATTGGGAATCGGCCTTCCAAAATTCGTGGGATCGGCTCAAGCCCGGCGGCACCTACCTCATCCACGACATCGACGGCCAGCGGCGCAATCTCCACACCCAAGCGGTCGAGCTCGCCACCTGCAGCCACTTCGGCGACAGGGTCTGGCAACCGCTCGAGCGCGCGGGCCTTGATTTTCGGATGGATTATATCGAGCCTTCTGCCCATCTTTTTGGCGGAAGGCTTTTCGTCGCGACCGGGACGAAGCCGCTTCATTGATCGCATGTCCCTCCTCATCAACAAAGACGGCAAGCAGCTCGGGCCTTTCAGCCTTGCGGAGGCGCAGGGCCTCGTGCGCGCGGGTAGCCTTTCGCCCACCGATTGGGCGTGGCCGGATGGCGCCAACGATTGGATTTTGCTCAAGGATGTGCCCGGCTTCACCCTCGCGGCCAAGCCCGCGCCGCCCGCCGCCGCCATCGCCGGGGCCACCGGAGCCGGATCGGCCACGCCATCATCCGGCACGCTGCCCGCCGAGCAGGAAATCTGGAGCGGCCACCCCTCGCAAATCCTCAACCTCAGCCTCTACCTTTTCTGGGGCGCGATCGTCCTGCTCGTGGCGATTCTCGCTTTCTTCTTTGTCACCGATGTCACCAGCCCCGCGTTTTGGATTTCCGTCATTGTCGGGACCGTCGCGCTGGTTGCGGCGGTCAACATCGGCATCGCCTACTTCCATCTCAAGACGCTGCACTACACCGTCTCCACCCAGCGTGTCCGTGTCGTCTCCGGCATTTTCAGCAAAGAGATCCAGGAGATCGAACTCTTCCGCGTGAAGGATACCTCGGCGAACCAATCGTTTTTCCTGCGCCTGTTCGGGCTCGGCACCATCACGATCCTCAGCGGCGACGAAAAGCAGCCGCGCCTCGTCCTTTCCGGCGTGCCCGGCGCGATCGAGCTGCGCGAGCGCATCCGCACGGAGGTCATGAATCTCCGGCAACGTTTCGGTGTCCGCGAAGTCGATGTCATGTAGAGGCGCGGATCGGCAAGACTTTTGTGGGCACCTTTGCTACGGTCGCCTGATGTGGCGCTTTTCCCGGTCTCTTCTCGTTTCTTTAACTGCGACCATGCTGGTTGCTTGCCAGCCCCCGGCCCAGCCGCCGGTCTCGGTCTCATCCGCTCCTCCCGCCTTGGTCCCCATCCAGATTCCCAAGGTCGCCGCCTCGGCAGGGGATTGGACGGCGCAGGCGCTCCAAGTCCGGTTCCTCACCCCGGTGGGAGCGCAGGTCGTGGCCAAGGCGCAACTGGCGGTGGCGTGGACGCCGGATGCCCTCCTGCTTCAGGTGCACACGGACGATGCCACGCCTGAAGCTTCATCGGTTAATCCCTGGGAGAACGATTCCGTGGAAGTTTTTCTGGCCTCCTCTCCCGGCGCCGCAGATCACTTGCAACTGGTCTGCACGCCCGGCCGCACCGCCGACCATTCCTCGCCGACGTGGACGATCGTCGGCAAAAACTCGACCGATCCTTCCGTCATCGCGCCGAAAGTGGAGGCGCAAAAAGAGGGCAGCGGTTACCGCCTCACCCTTACTCTCCCGTGGGCGAACCTGAAGCATGTTCCGCAGCCGGGCGAGGTGATTGGTCTTCAGGTCAACGTCAACGACGCGCAGGGCGACGGCAAAATCGCCCATCGCCTCTGGTATCCGCAATCCGGCACCTATGCGGATTGGACGCTGGTTCAACCTGTGCGATTGGCCGCCCAGGCGAGTGAAGCCCAGGAAGCGGCCGCGTGGAGCGAGACGAAGGGAATCGGCGAGACGCTGCATCTTTCCGCGCCGGCCGAGGAGGTGGGCAAGCCAGCGGAGCTCTGGCTGGGCGCGCAGAAAGTGGGATCCATTCTGCTGACGGCAGGCGGCCCGGATGGCGCGACAGGATCCATCGCCTTGCCGATGGAAATCACCGCGCGAAAAGGGGAACAACTGATCGTCACTCTGGAGGGCCATCCGTTGGCGGGCGGGGTCGTGCTGCCCGATCTGATGGGGCAATGGAACGAGCGACTTCGCGCCCTGCCCCTGGCCGCCCACAACGCGATCTTTGATGGCGCGACTTTTCCGACGATCGATTTCGCCAACAAGGAAGTGATCGAAGCGGCGATTGGGGAGTACTCCCTGCACACCCGGTTCTTCGACGCGACTTGGAATGAAGTCACCGCCCCCGCCGCTCCGGGCCGCTATGGCGCGATCGTCGAATTCCACGGGCCGGCCGGGCTCAGCTTCCAGCGCGATTTGACGCTGTTCAAGACGGCCAAGCCCTATGCATCGAGAAGCGATCCCTATCGCGGCACCCTCCAATTTCCCGCTGCCTTCGGCCTGCCGGCCGACCTTGCGGCGAAGGAAGCGTGGAACAGCAGCTACATGCTCAACGATGCCCTTTCGGGCCAGGCCCAGCAGGACGATGAAGAAGCTGTCCTCGCGGCCGGGATGCAGGACTTGGCCACGGACCCGGCGCGCTGGCACGGCTTCTACATCTGGGCGAGTGGGGACGCGTGGTGGGCGGAGTTGCACAAGCGGCTGGGCGAAAATCAAGACTACGCACACCTGATTTATCTGCCCGATGGCTACGATAAGGACCAGCGCCCCTGGCCGCTCATCCTGTTTCTTCACGGCTCGGGCGAACGCGGGACCGACCCCTCCATCCTCGAGAACTGGGGGCCGCGCGGGTACATCCACCAGGGGCATCCGCTTCCGTTCATCGTCGTCTCGCCCCAATGTCCTCCGCACGAGTGGTGGAATCCGGCCCGGTTGGCCCGTTTGCTCGATCAACTCTCGGCGACCTACCGGGTCGATCCCAAACGGATTTATGTCACGGGGCTGAGCATGGGCGGCTATGGCTCCTTCGATCTGGCCGCGACGTATCCGGAGCGAATCGCCGCCATCGCCCCGCTTTCCGGCGGCGAAAATCCGGCGCTGGCGGAGCGGCTCAAGCACATGCCCGCCTGGATTTTTCACGGCGCCACGGATGACGTTGTTCCGACCCGGTACAGCGTCGACCTGGCCCAGGCCATGGAGCAGGCCGGGGCGCCGGTGAAGCTTACGATTTACCCGGGAGTCGGCCACGGAGGGTGGGACGTGACCTACAACAATCCTCGCCTTTACGAATGGTTTCTTCAGAATACCAGGTAGTTGTTCATTCCAGTTGCCATCATGCGCCGTTTGAAAATTGCCTTGCTCTCCCGCCGTTACTGGGAGGAAAACCACTACGGTGACGAGGAAGGCGGCGCCACGCAGCAACTGGCCGAGTGCGTCGCGGCCATGGGACACGAGGTCATCGTGCTCAGCCAAAGCCCCGAGGTGCGCAAGCTGAAGAAGATTTCCATCGGCCATCTGGAGACATGGGTTTCGCCGCTCGGCAAATCGCGCAATGTGGTGCTGGCCGTGCGCGACCGCCTGGCGCGGAAAAAATATTTCCAAAACACGGCCATGTCCGATGTCTTGGCGCTGCGCGATTTCTTGGCCAAGCGCGGGCCCTTCGATGTCATCTGGGCGCACGCGGAAACGCCGGACGGCCTCACCGTTGCGCTGGCCGCGCGGCAGAAAATTAAAGTGCCGCCGATGCTGGTGCAGATTCAGCATCTGCCCACGCGCTATCTCAAAGGCGCGCCCGTTTTCATTGAGAAATTGCCGCTCGATCTCGCCTTCCGGCAGGCGTCGCGCATTTTGGCCACCTCGGAGCTGGTCGTCACCGCGCTGCCGAAGTTCGCGACCCCGGGCCACTCGGCGGAGGACCTGCGCGCGAAGGTGCGCGTGGTTTACCCGAACATTCAGCGCGCGTTCATGCGCTCCGCCCTGGAGTCACCCGATGTGCCGGCGCCGATGAAGGACCGCATTCTATTCCTCGGCTCGCTGAACCAGCACAAGGGCGCGCTCGTCTTCCTGCGTGCGCTGGCCAAGACCGAGGCGGCGCTGCGCAACGCCATCTTCGCGGTGGCGGGCGATTTCACGGAGGACAACCGGCGCTTCGTTGAGTTGTGGGAGCAGACCAAGGAACAGACGCGCATCAACCTGCCTGGCGCGCGGATGGAATATCTCGGCCATGTCAGCACGGAGGAAGTCATCCGGCAGATCAAGCTTTCCTGCGGCGTGGTGATTCCGTACCGCTTCGACGCCTTTGCCCGCGGCCTGGTCGAGGCGCTCATCCTCGGCCGGCCCGTCATCACCACGGACCAGGTCGGCGCGTCGAGCATCGTCAACCAGCACCAATGCGGCATCGTCGTCCCGCCGAACGATCCCGACGCGTTGGCCAAAGCGATCGACACCATCCTGAATCCCGTGATGCCCTTCACGGAACACGCCAAGGCCGTCGGCGATAGCCTTGCGCACGAACTTTCCCCCGAGGCGATCGCGCCCTACATTTCCTACCACCTCACCCGCATCGCGACGCCGGAGAGCTGAAAATTTGACGGAATAACGGAATGAATGGAATTTGGGAGGCAGGGATAGGCAGTTAGATAATGATTGTAATGATGATAAGGATGGGGAAATCCTCTGCGTTCTCCTTCAGTCCATCCTCCCAATCCTGAAAATCATTATAATCAAACTATCCCGCATCGCCGCGCCGGAAGCTTAGTAGAAATTTGACGGAATAACGGAATGAACGGAATTTGGGAGGCAGGGAAGGCAGTTAGATAATGATTGTAATGATGATAAGGATGGGGAAATCCTCTGCATTCTCCTTCAGTCCATCCTCCCAATCCTAATAATCATTATAATCATTA
>CAZZWT010000002.1:0-7691 GCA_964657775.1 uncultured Candidatus Methylacidiphilales bacterium
GATGGTCGTGGCGTCGCCGTGCGCGCTGGTCATCAGCACGCCGGCGTCGATTCTCTCCGCCATCGCCACGGCGGCGCGGCGCGGCGTGCTCTTCAAGGGCGGCGTTTATCTCGAGCGCGCGGCGGGCATCGACATCGTCGCGTTCGACAAGACCGGCACGCTGACCGAGGGCCGGCCCGTCGTCACCGACCTGCGCGTCATTATCGATCCCGACCACAGCCCGGCGCAGCGAACGTGCTCGGAGGAAGAGCTGCTCTGGCTTGCCGCCGCGGTGGAAGGACGCAGCGAGCACCCCATCGCGCGCGCCATCGTGGCCGAGGCGAAGCGGCGTTTCATGCCGGTCGAGCGCTGCACGAAGTTCCAGTCCGTCGCCGGGCACGGCGTCAGCGCGGAGGTGGTCGGGCGGCGCATCGCGGTGGGCAATCTCAAATATTTCGACGGCTACGAATCGCCCGAGCGCAGCGCGCTGGAGGAGCAGATGAACTTGCTTAACGACGAGGGCAAAACGGGCATGCTCGTCGGCGAAATCGTGGGCGAGCATGACCGGCCCACCGTGCGCTATCTCGGCTTCCTCGCCGTGGCGGACAAGGTGCGCGTCGAGGCGCCCGCCATCGTCACGCGCCTGCGGCTGCTCGGCGTCAAGCGCATCGTCATGCTCACTGGCGATGGCCAGCGCGTCGCGGCCGCCGTGGCGCGCGCCTGCGCCGTGGACGAATACCACGCCGACCTCCTGCCGCAGGACAAAGTGCGCGTCATTCAGAAGCTGAAAGCCGCCGGCAAAGTTGCGATGATCGGCGACGGCGTGAACGACGCCCCCGCGCTCGCCACCTCCGACGTCGGCATCGCCATGGGGGCGGCGGGCACCGATGTCGCCATGGAAACGGCCGACGTGGTCCTCATGGCCGACGCGCTCGACGGCATTCCCTTCACGCTCGATCTCAGCCGCCGCACGCGCGCCATCGTCTACCAAAACCTGACCTTCGCGCTCGCCGTCATCGTCGTCCTCATCATCAGCGCGCTCGGCTTCGCGCTTCCGCTGCCGCTCGGCGTGGTCGGGCACGAGGGCAGCACGGTGTTGGTTTGTTTGAATGGGCTGCGATTGCTTCGTTACCGCGCGTAAATACAATTTGACATAAATACACATGATACTAGTATCCTTGTATGACAACAACCTTAGAGATTCCTGATGCTCTGTTCTCTCGCATTATTAAGCATGCTGTGCCGTTTGTGGACAAGACACCCATAAGCGTGATTGAAAAATGGGCTGACCATTACGAAAAGACACACGCGCCTGGCAATGTTCCGCCGCCGGCCTCGATCTCTGTACCTAGAACTTTCGAGGGCACAGGAAAAAAATTCAGCGCAACTCAGCCTCCCGACCTTTTTCATACACGGTGCAAAGGCACTTTTGATTCTGTTGCCTTTTCTAATTGGAATGACCTTCTTCGAATTGCGCATATTAAGGCGTACGCGAAAGCCAAGTCATTCGAAGCCCTAAAGGCCGTTACCAACGCTCAAATTCGTAAAGGTGCGCACTCGGACAGCGGCTATCATTTTGTGCGAGATATAAATATTTCAATTCAGGGCGTAGACGCGAATCATGCTTGGGTTTACTCGCTTCGCCTTGCGCAATACTTGAATACATCCGTCAAGGTTTCGATTGAATGGCGTCATAACGACAAGGCTGCGTTCCCAGGGCAGAGCGGCGTACTTGAATGGAACGCCTGAATCAAACAGCAATATTCCATTGACGCATCCTGATATGTGGATGTAATCGCAGGGGATGTCCTATCGCGCCCTTTGGCAGACGCTGCACGATCCGACCCGGCTGCGCATTCTCGCGCTGCTGGAGGAGGAGGAGCTTTCCGTCGCCGAACTGCAGGAAATCCTGCACCTCGGGCAGTCGCGCATCTCCACCCACCTCGCGCATCTGCGGCGCGTCGGGCTCGTCCAGCCACGGCGCGAGGGCAAGCGCACCTACTACTCGCTGGTGAAAAAACTCACCAAGGAATCGCGGCAAATTCTCGATTCCGCGCTGCTCACGCTGGCCGAGGTGCCGGGCGCGAAGGCCGATACGGCGGGCCTCAAGCTCGTGCTGGAAAAACGGCGCTCCACCGCGCGCGAACATTTCAACCGCGTCGCCGGCCGCCTCGGCAAAAGCTTTTGCCCCGGCCGCACGTGGACCGAGATCGGGCCGCTACTGGCGCAACTGGTGCCGCGTGTCGTCGTGGCCGATCTTGGCGCGGGCGAGGGCTGGCTCTCGCAACTCCTCGCGCGCCGCGCGGAGAAAGTCATCGCGGTCGATAACTCGCCGAAGATGGTCGCGTTCGGCAGGGCGGAATCGAAGAAGAAGGGCATCGCGAATCTCGAGTATCGCCTCGGCGATTTGGCCGCGCCGCCGATTCCCGCCGCCAGCGTGGACATGGTCATCCTCAGCCAGGCGCTTCACCACGCGGCGAATCCGCAACAGGCCGTCGCAGCCGCCGCCAAGCTTTTGCGCAAGGGCGGCCGTCTCATCGTGCTCGACCTGAACCAGCATCAATTTGACCAGGCGCGCGAGCTCTATGGCGACTACTGGCTCGGCTTCAGCGAGGCCGACCTGCGCGACTGGCTGGCCGAGGCCGGGCTGAAGGAAATCGAAGTGCAACTCCTCACGCCCGAGTCTGAGCCGCCGCATTTTCAGCCCACGCTGGCCAGTGGCGTGGCGGGGTAAACCATCGATGCTCGCGCTTTCCTTCGGGTAGCCCGGACAACTCGTTGTCCGGGTCGCGCAGGCTTGGCGGAGCGACAAGAGGCCGCCGATGGCTACCGCGTGAGCCAACGGCTGCCTCTTGTGCCTCGATCGAAGTTTCGATCTCGGCACCCGGACAACAAGTTGTCCGGGCTACCCGACTATGGATCTGCACCCGGCGTTGACTTCCCGCCCGCTTTTCGGCAGAGCCTTTTCATGATCGAAGTTCGCGACGTGCGGCAGGACCCGGGCGATTACCGCCGCCGCTGGTTCACCGACGATCATTTCGACCTCATGGTCTGGTACCACGCCGACGGCACCGTGCACGGTTTCGAGTTCTCCTACGACAAACCCGGCTACGAAAAGGCGCTCCGCTGGTTCGATGATCGGGGATTATCCCTCCATGCCGTCGACACCGGCGAACAAAACCCCGCCTATAATCGTAGCCCGATTCTGACCGCCTCCAATGGCCGCAGCGAAATGAAGCGCGTGTTGGAGATTTTTCTGAAATCCGTTACCGGATTGCCCGAGGGGTTGAGCGAGCTCGTGCAAAGGAAGCTGGCGGAGTATGGGCAGCTTTAAACTCAATAACGCGATTTGCCTTTTGAAGCCGGAGGCTTCGCACAAACCTAGCCGGTGGTTGAGCCCGCACCGGGCGACACCACCGGAATAGGTCAAAAAAGAGAAGCCGATCCTGAAGGGATCGCACAACGCATTCGAAGCGGGTGCGACGCCCTGCCGGGGTCGGAATCCGGGGAGGAAGAATGCCGGTGGTGTCGGCCTGCTGGCCTCAACCACCGGCTAGGCTTGTGGCATTCCTCCGGAATGCAGACGGTCGGAGAAATCGCAACCTTGGCGCGGAGTTTTGTAAGGGAAGCTTTCGGAAGTGGTGGAAGGATTGCCGGGTGGTTTGAGCGAACTCGTGCAAAGGAAGCTGGCGGAGTATGGAGGCTCGATCGCTACTAATCTTTGAGATAAAAGAAGTTTCCAAAAAACCAAAAAAAGCCAAGTACCAACGCTATCCATGAGAAGGCTTTTTGAGTTGCTCTAAATAATAAGGCCCAAATTAAGATTCCGCAGGTACAAACTGCGCCTAATAAGGGATAGTAAAATTCAGCGTCAGCAACAACCGGAGGTGGATTCGGAAACCTGGGTGGTTGCCGAAGACCGTCCAGTAACACGAGATAAGAATCCCATTCGCAAAAATGAAATAGAGAGGATGCTTAAAAAGCTTCATAAATCGCCATTTCTTTCCGATAAAACTTTAGCTGTGAACGGCTGAGGTGGAAAGGGGTTAGTAGGCTGTTGACAGCCTCCCCGCTTTTCGGCAGTCTGGCGGGCTATGGCTAATACCAAGTCCGCTGCCAAGCAGGCCCGCGCCGCCGTGCGCCGCCGCACCCGTAATCGCGTTCAGATCAGCACCGTTCGCACCTCCGAGAAGAAAATCCGCGCTCTGGCCAAGGCCGGCAAGTCGGACGAAGCCTTGAAGCTCCTCCCCAAGTTTCAGTCGGAAATCGACCGCGCCGCCAAGAAGGGCGTTGTCCACAAGAACACCGCCTCGCGTCATAAGAAGCGCGTCGCCGCGCTCTTCGCCCCTGCGAAGAAAGCCTAAGTTCCCGTCGACCGCCGTCGCGTTTTGCGTGACAGCGCCGTTTTGATTCTCGTTCCCAAACTCCATTTGGGAACGTTCTCCTGCTCCCCGCGAAATTCCATTTCGCGTAAGTCGGTCTCTAGTGCCCAAAGGCAGGCAACGGAGTTGCGGGGACACGTGCGTTCCCAAACACGCGCGCGTGATGGAGTTTGGGAACGAGGAGCAGGGAAATGCGGCTCCGCCGCTACAAAGGCCTTTTCGTTACAGTCGTGGCGAGCGTTGCGCGAAACCTTCCGCTACAGCGCCGCCTTGAGCAACAACACCGGCACATCCACCAAATGCCGCACCTTATCCGCCGTGCTGCCGTAGAGCACATCGCTGATAAACCGATGCCCGTGCGTCGACATCGCGATGAGATCGACCCGGTGCGTGCGCGTGAACTTCACGATTTCATCCGACGGCTCGCCCATCGCCAGCAGCGTCTCCACCGTGAAACCTTCGTCGCGCAGGCCCTGCGCCACCGCTTCCAGGTAAGCGCGGTCGATCTTCATCTCCTCGCTCTCCGCCAGGTTCAGCCGCTCGTAATTGCGCGCCGCCCAGCCATCGGCCACGTGCAGAAGCAGGATGCTGGCCTCGCCCCATTTGGCCAGCGCCTTAATGTGCTGCAGGATGGCCCGGTCCGCCACGCTGTTCTCCAACGGAATCAAAATCTTTTTGTACATGCTCAGCCGCCTGATTTGACGATAAGCCCGAATCCAAAATCATAAAGCCACTTGATGTTCAGCGCGATGATCAGCGCCGCGGTCGACCAGCCCAGAATCTTGATCCACGGCGGATTGACGAACTCGCCCATCTTGCGCACATCGCCGGTGAAGCGCAGCAGCGGCCAGATCGCGAAGCCCAGTTGCAGGCTCAGCACCACCTGGCTGCCGACCAGCAGCGCGGTTGTCTCCTTCTCCCCGTAGTAGCCGATGATCGCTACGGCGGGCACCACGGCCAGCGCGCGCGTCACCAGCCGGCGCAGCCATGGCGTCAGGCGAATGTTGAGAAAACCTTCCATCACGATCTGCCCCGCCAGCGTGCCCGTGAGCGTCGAGTTTTGACCCGAGGCCAGCAGCGCCAGCGCGAAGATCGTGCCCGCCACGCCGACGCCGAGCAGCGGGGCCAGCAGCTTGTACGCGCTTTGGATGTCGCCGATTTCCGCATGGCCCGAGAGGTGAAACGCCGCCGCCGCCAGGATCAAGATCGCCGCATTGATGAAGAGCGCGAACATCAGCGCGTTGGTCGAGTCGATGGTGGCGAAGCGCACCGCCTCGCGCTTGCCCTCCGGCGTGCGGGCGAAGTTGCGCGTCTGCACGATGGAGGAGTGGAGGTAGAGATTGTGTGGCATCACCGTCGCGCCGAGGATGCCGATGGCGACGTAGAGCATGTCGTGATTCCGAAAAATCTCCGAGCTGGGCACGAAGCCAAGCAGCACGCCCGTCACGCTCGGCTTCGACCAGAAAAGTTCGGCCATGAAACAAAGGCCGATCGTCCCGATGAGCACGGCGACGAGCGCCTCAATAAACCGGAAGCCCTTGTTCTGCAGATAGAGCACGGCCAGCACATCGGCGCACATGATCAGGCAGCCCCAGACAAGCGGAATGCCGAAAAGCAACTGCAGCCCGATGGCCGAGCCGACCACCTCCGCCAGGTCGCACGCGGCGATGGCGATTTCGCACAGCACCCATAAGAACCACACGACCGGCATGGGATAGGCGTCGCGACAGGCCTGCGCCAGGTCGCGGCCGGTGACGATGCCGAGCTTGATGCAAAGATGCTGGAGCAGAATCGCCATGAAATTGGAGATGAAGATGACGCTGAGCAGCGTGTAGCCAAATTGCGCGCCGCCCTGCAGGTCGGTCGCCCAGTTGCCGGGGTCCATGTAGCCGACCGCGACGAGAAAGCCCGGCCCGGTGAACGCCGCCAGCTTGCGCCAGAACGAAGCGCCCGTGGCCGGCACGCTGACGGAGCTGTGCACATCCGGCAGCGAGGCCCGGCCATCGGACCGGCGCCAAATGGGCTTGGGGATGGCGGTATCCTTCATGGTGGCGAGATTGTGGGATGCGCAAGAGATGGCGTCAACTATTAAAGTTTGTTATAGCAAACATCCGATGAAGGCGATGACGCTCTCAAGAGGAAAGGTAGGCGGCGCAGGCCCCTGCGCCGGAGCGGCCCGTCCTCGGGGCGCAGGGACTGCACGTAAAACGGCACCTTTCCGTTTTAAATGCCTATTCCAGCGGTCGCGCGTGCTCGCGCAACCGCTCCGGCGCAAGGGCCTGCGCCGGCTACCTTTTGACGCCATGCCTCTCTCATGCAATCAACTTGCAAATAAGAGTTGCAAGCGATTTGCGTTTATTGTAGAACAGCCGCACTCCCATGAAATCCTTTGTTTGCGCCCTCCTGCTCATTTCCCTCAGCCTGACCGCCCGCGCTGACCTCCAGATCGTCGCCGCCGAAAACTTTTACGGCGGCGTGGCGCAGCAAATTGCCGGGCCCGATGCCACGGTGACGAGCATCCTCACCAACCCCAACCAGGACCCGCACGAGTTCACCTCCAACGCCGGCACCGCCAAGGCGGTCGCCGATGCCGACATCGTCATCACCAGCGGCATCAGCTACGACCCGTGGATGGACAAACTGCTCGCCGCGCACGGCAAGCCGGGGCGCGTGGTGGTCAAGGTGGCGGATTTGATTGGGGCGAAGGAGGGGGATAATCCTCACATCTGGTATGACCCCAAAACCATGATGGCGTTGGCGGACAAGTTGGTGGATCCCCTGTTCAAGTTAAAAGCCAAGCGGACAACAAATGATCCTCTCGAATTCTTGCATCGGGCGGAGGATTTTCGGAATTCAATGGCGCCTTTGATTGAGAGAATAGCGAAACTCCGCACGACCTATGGCGGGACGTCCGTGACCGCAACCGAGCCCGTCTTCGGCTACATGGCCGCAGCGCTCGGCCTCAAAATGCTCAACTACGATTTCCAAGTGCAGGTCATGAACGATTCCGAGCCGACGGCGAGCGAGACGGCCGCGTTCGAAAAAAGCCTGACCTCGCACCAAGCGAAGATTCTTTTCTACAACAGCCAGGTGACCGATCCGACGACCGACCGCATCCAGAAAATCGCAAAGGCTGCGGGCATTCCGATCGTGGGCGTGACGGAGACGCAGCCGCTGGACCAAAAGGATTATGTCACGTGGATGCAGCACGAGCTGGATGAGGTGCAGGCGGCGCTCAAAGTGCAGTAGGTAGCCGCCGCTGTCCTTAGCGGCGGAACGGTCGCGTCTGCGACCGCTGAAGGAGACTCCGGCACATGGAAAACCAATAGG
>CAZZWT010000002.1:7701-29536 GCA_964657775.1 uncultured Candidatus Methylacidiphilales bacterium
CCGGGCTACTTGTTGCCCGGGTCGGCCCGCAGCAGCGGGACGACAGGAAGCGATGCAGTACCTCATGCGCAACCAATTGCTTCCTGTGACTGCGCTTCGCTCCGTCACCCGGGCAACAACTAGCCCGGGCCCTGCCCCCGAAAGTGGCTTTTGCACGCCGCCTTCAGGCTTGTACAACTTGCAATCGACTTGCAACACGCATCGGTCTAGGTTCAGGAGCTTTCCTATGAAACCCGCCCTGCAAATCTCCGACCTCGCCATCACCCTCGGCGGAAACGAGATTTTGCGCGGCATTGACGCGACGATCGAGGAGGGCGAATTCATCGGCATTTTCGGACCGAACGGCGCGGGCAAGACGACACTGGTGCGCGCCATCATCGGCACGCTCGCGCCCACGCGCGGCTCGATCAAGGTATTGGGCATGGCACCAGGCGAGGCGGGCCGACAAATCGGCTACATGCCGCAGGGCCACGGCGGATTCGATTCCACCGCGCTGAGCGCGCGCGCGTTGGTCGAAGCGGCGAGCGAAGGTCATCGCTGGGGCATGCCGTGGACGTCGAAAAAATCACGGGCCGAAGTCGATCGCGTACTCGAGATCACCGAGGCGGCGCCTTATGCCTCGCGCCCGTTTTCCGTGCTCTCCGGCGGCGAGCGGCAGCGCATCATGCTCGCTCAGGCGTTGCTCGGCGATCCGCGCATCCTTGTGCTCGACGAGCCGCTGGCCAGCCTCGATCCGCGCAACCAGGCGCTGCTCATCGACTGCGTCGCGCGCGTGAAGCGCCTGACCAAGACCACCATTCTCTTCGTCGCGCACGACATGAATCCGCTTCTGCGCGTCATGGACCGCGTGCTCTATCTCGCCGGCGGCGGCGCGGTGCTGGGAAAGCTCGACGAGGTCGTTACGACGGCGTCGCTGACCAAATTGTACGGCTTCGACATCGAGGTCGTGCGCGTGGAAAACCGCGTCTTCGTCGTCTCCGCCGAGGGCAATGTCGCCGAGGGCGAGTGCCATCATCATCACCACCATGATTGAGACGCTGGGCAATTATCTCGGCTACGATTTTGTGCAGAACGCGCTCATCGCGGGCACGCTCGCGGCCATTCTCGGTGCGATCGTCGGCTACTTTGTCATCATTCGCAACGCGGGCTTCGCGGCGCACGCGCTCTCGCACATCGGTTTTGCCGGCGCGGCGGGCGCGGCCGTGATCGGGCTGACCTCGCTCGAGGGCATGCTGCTGCTGACCGTTGGCGCGGGCGTCGCGATGGGTGCGGCGGGCGATAAACTGGCGCGGCGCGATCTCGCCATCGGCATGGTGCTCTCGTTTTCGCTCGGGTTGGGCACGCTCTTTCTCCATCTCTATTCCAACTTCGCCGGGCAGGCGAAATCGATTCTCTTCGGCGACATCTTCGGCGTCTCGCCAAATGAAATCGTGCAGATGGTCGTTCTCTCGCTGCTCAGCCTCGCCGGGCTCGCGCTTTTCTCGCGGAAGCTGCTTTTCGCGAGCACACAACCGCGTCTGGCCGAGGCGCGCGGGCTCTCGTTGCCGGGACTTTCCATGGCCTTCATGACCGTGCTTGCGATTTCGGTCACGCTGGCCAGTCAGGTCGTCGGCATCCTGCTCGTCTTCACGCTCGTCATCGCGCCGGCGGGAATCGCACTGCGCGTCTGCCGCTCGTTTTGGTCCGGCATCCTTAGCGCGATCGTGCTCGGCGTCCTCGCGGTGTGGATCGGCATCCTGCTCGATTGCCTCACCGGTTATCCCGCCACGTTCTGGATTACTGCGCTTTTCTTCGTCATCTACCTCGGCGTGGAAACCTGGTGCCGCTTCCGTCGATTGGCCTAAATTTGCTGCGTTCGCTAAATTTGCTAAAAAGATTGGAAATTTAGCGAATTTAGACCGGCGCCAGGTTCCTCGCCCGTTCCGCCTCCGTCAGCGGCAGGTTCCTTAGCGAGCGGCGATTGAAGAAGAAGAACAGGCTGAAGAGGAGCATCTCGCTCGACATGTTCACCGCGCTCGCGCCGATCGCGCCGAAGTGGGGGATGAGCAGGACGTTCAGCGCCACGCTGAAGATCGCCGCGACCATCATGATGCTGAAGACCGAGCGGTCCTTGCGTTGCGCCAGCATGCCCCAATCCATGATGCCGTTCATCACCGCCATCATTTTCGCGGTGAGCAGGAAGGCGAAGGGATAGGCGCCGCGCTGGAACTCCGGCCCGTAGACGTAATAGTAAACCGTGGGCGCGAGCAGAAAGGCGCCGATGGAAAGGACGACCATGAAGAGCGCGAAGTAAGTGAGCACCCGCTTCTGGTTTTGCCAGAGGAAGTGCGGGCCGACTTGTTTCCACTCCAGCATGCGCGGGTAGAGCAGCATCGGCAGATAACCGATGAACGCGCCGACGCCGCCGACCAGCACCATCGACGTCCGGTAAATGCCGACCTCATGCAGCGAGTAGAGCCAGCCGACCAGCGGCACTTCCAGCGTGGTGTAGACGTAGATGGAGAGCCCGTTCGCCATGAGCCACCGGCCCTCGGCGAGAATGGGGACGATCTCCTTCAACTTGTCCCAGCGGAAGAGGCGGACCTTGTGATGCTTCATCGCCGCGTACCAGGCGTAGGCGGTCGCGACGGTCAGCGCGATGTTCTGCACCATCAGGTCGGAGCCCGCCGGCTGTGCGCCGGGACGGAAGACCGCGAGGTAGATGGTCGTGGCGATGAGGGCCTGTATGGTGAGGCTGCGCGTGATGGCGGGAATGTTGTCCTGGCTTTGCAACAGCCAATCGGCCGCGTTGGCGGAAAGGAAGAAGTAGGGGAAGGCGGCGATGAGGGCGAGGGTCCACACCGGGGGAAAATGGGCGAGCGCGAGGATGGGGATGGCGAGGAGCATCACCAGCACGGAGATCGCGATGCGGAAGGTGGAGATGACGGTGACCAGGTTCTCCTTCGCCGCTTCGGTCTCGTGGCCGCGATAAAGGCGGATGTAATGCGCGCGCTGGTTCAGGTTCACCAGCAGGACCAGCGGGGCGATCGTGCCGATGATCATGCCGGAAATGCCAAGCTTCTCCGGCCCCAGGCAGCGGCTGTACCAAATGGAGCCGCCGAAGCCAATGGCCAGTGAGACGAACCGCAGCGCGTTGATCTGGAGGCTGTGGCTGACGGTGCGATTACGCAGCAGCTTTTTCAGCCGGCCTTCGGGGGGTTGGGGAGCGGGGGTGTTCAAGGATTTGGAAAGTAGCCGGCGCGGGCCCTTGCGCCGGAAGCCTCCTGTCGGCAGGACGCTTGGGACGTGACGTCAGGCATCGACGGGTTCGATTCAAAACTCTGAGAAAGACTGGACGATGAACAGGTACGTTGTCCGAGGCAAGAGAGAATCCCAGCGGTCGCGCGTGCTCGCGCAACCGTTTCCGCGCAAGGGCCTCCGCCGGCAACCTTTCTTAATCAGCTCTTCCCTGAAATCTTCGAGGCGATGATCTTCGGCAACTTCTTGGCGAAGGCGGTGTAATCGCGCAGCTCCTTGTCGCGGAGTTTGCGGTAGAGCTTCACCACCTTGCCGCCCTTCTTGTCCCACTTTTGCTGGCGCTCCATGCGGTCGGTCGACTTGCCCTCGAGCCACGGGAACGTACGCGGGTTCGCCACTGGTTTCCCCGGCAACTGGAAAATCAAAACGTAGGCATAGCGCGGCGCGTCGGACCGATTCGGCCCGGCCCCGTGCAGCGTGCGCCCCGTGTGGATGGTGCATCCGCCCATCGGCAGCGGGCAGGCGACGACATCCTCCTTATTCCAGCCGTCAAAGCACTCGATTGCATGGACGCCGGGATCGTTGCCGGGCGTGCGATGCGGCAGCACTTCGCCTTTCTGCGTGCCGGGGACGAACATCATGCAGCCGTTCACGTCGTCCACTGGTTGCAGCGGCATCCAAATGCTGATTTCCTCCGCGTGCATTTTCGGGTCCTTGAACGCCTCGTCCTGATGCCACGGCGTCGCGGGTCCGTCGACCGCCGGCTTCATCAGCGTGTGGTCGATGTGAAAGCGCGCCTCGGGCCCGAGGATCTGCTCAGCGATCCGCGTCGCGTTGCGGCGGAATTCGGACTTGGCGAGGGCACCGGCGAAGTTCCGCGGCGCCATGATCTGGGGAAGCACAGGCGCTTTGCCGTCCTTCTCATTGCCGGCAAAATTGAAGTAAGCGCCTTGCTCATGGCCGGCTTTTTTGGTGAAAAGTTCCTCAAGGACGCTGCGGATTTCCTGCGCATCCTCAGGCGACGTCACCCGATCGAGGGCGAGATAGCCGTTCTCCTTGAAGAAGGCGACTTGTTCGTCGCTCAAGGAGTATGAGCCGTCGGATCCGACGACAGAAGACATGGCAGTAGCAGGCGGCATTAGAACCCTCCCAATTTATAAAGATTGTTCATAGTATCGATAATTAAAGCGTGATCGTCAAGACATCCACCGGAGGCGCGATTCCCGTGCCAGATGGTTAGATAATTTCGAGGTACATTTGCTCGAGCAGCCGCGACTGCTCGCTTAGGTCGAAGAGGCGAGTCACGCGCTCGCGGCCGGCATGGCCCATCGCTTCGCGCCGCGTGGTGTCCGCCAGCAGCGCAAGGATGTGATCGGCCAGCGCGTCAGGATCACGCTCGGGTGCGAGCAGCCCGGTGACGCCATCTTCCACCGCTTCGGGAATGCCACCGTGCCGCGTGCCGACGACCGGAATGCCCGTGGCCTGTGCCTCAAGGTTCACGATGCCGAGACCCTCCGAGTTCCCGTCCGCGGCGCGAAAACTGGGCATGCAAAACATGAGCGCGGCCTGCAGATGTTTTTGCACGACATCGGGCGGTTGAGCGCCCAGGAATTCGACGTTGAGTTTCTGCTCGTGCGCGTACGCCGCGAGGGATGGCCGCAGCGGGCCGTCGCCGATAAGCGTCAGCTTCACCTCGGGATATATCGCGTTCACCTTCTTCATTGCGCGAAGCAAATCGGGGCTGCCCTTTTTTTCCACCAGGCGACCGGTGTAGAGAATCATCGGCTGTTTCGGCACGCTGGGGTCGGGTTGAAATTTATCGATGTCGACGCCGATATAATGCTGCCGGACCTTTCGCGCCGGATAACCGCGCTGCAGCATTTGATCGCAGATGAACCGCGAGACGCCGAGGCAGAGCGCCGCTTTCTGCAGGAACCGCTCGCGTCGTTTCAGATAGTGGGCATCGAGTAGAAACCGGCCCTGCCATTGATAATGCGTCTCGGTAACGTCCATGCCGTGGCAAGTGCTGACGAGCGGGACGTTGAGGCGTTCGGCCAAGGGCAGGCTCCGCATGCCGCCGAATTCAAAATGGGCGTGGATCAACGCGGGATGGATCTTGCGCCCGTAAGTAGCCAGCCACGGGTCCACCACGCCGAAGAGCGAGCCCCATTCGCGCAGGCGTGTGGTGACTTTTGACGGATTGGGCCAGAACGTCCGGTCGGCCGGCAGCCAGCCGCCGCGCGCGCGACCGAAGCCGGCATAACAGGGGGTGAACGTCGCGAATTTTTCCGCCTGTGCGGGAATGAAGGTTTCCGAATACGAAAGGAGATTCGTATGAAAAATCAGGACGTTTCGCTGCCCGGAATTCATCGGGGCGGAGGGCATTTCAGGTGGCTCCCAGAACGTCCTGGTAGAGTTCCAGATATTGCCGCCCAATGAAATTCGGCTCGAATTGGAGTCCTTTCTTCAGGCAGGCCGGGCGCATGTCGCGCAGCCGCTCCGAGGTGATGGTGGCCAGTTTTTCCTGAAAATTCCCCGGCTTATGCGGGTCGAAGAGAAAACCAGTCACGCCTTCATCGACGATTTCCGGAATGCCGCCGACGCGCGAAGCCAGCACAGGAAGGCCATGCCCGTAAGCTTCCACAATGACACGGCCAAATGGCTCTTGCCAGAGCGAGGGGACGACCAGCAGATCGATCATCGGGTAAAGCTTGTCGGGTTGCATGAAGCCGAGCCAATGTACCGGCATGCCGAAACCATCGCGGTTGATGGTTTTCATATAGGGCGTCTCGCCTTCACCCGCGATGTAGAGTTCGTACTTGTCCTTGGGCAGGGTGAGCAGCGCCTCGAGCAGGAAATCGATTCCCTTCAGGCTTTCGATCCGGCCGATAAAGCCGAGGCGGATCCGCTTCGAGGGCGGGGCCATCGTGTTTTCGTCGCGCGAAATGACCGGATTGAAGATGACTTTTTTCCGGCGCACATCGGGAAAAAATCCGGCCTCGAGATGACTGTCGAGCACGTAACGACTGATGCCGACCACCGCCGCGGGAACGACGGAGCGGGCGCGCCGCGGGATGGAGCAAATCTGGCAGAAGGCACAAATGCCGTTGCACTCCTTACCCTTTCGATTCAACGACATCAGCCGGCATTGCAGGTAATACTCGCGCAACGTGTGCACCACCGGGATGTTCAGGTTCGCCGCCGCGTCCCATACGGAGACCGAGAGGCCGCCCAGCACGTTGGTGTGCAGGATGTCCAGCTTCTCTTTTTCAAGCCACCGCGTGACGTCGCTTTTCGTCCATGGGTTGTAGCTGTCGATCAGGTGCCAGACGATGCGTAGCAGGGCGTTGTCTTTGGGGTGCCGCGAGGGATAGAGATTTTTGTGCGGGATGTAGGAGACATCAATGCCGTTGACCTGAGCCCGCTCAAACTTTTCGTTCGGGCTGATGGTCAGGACGGCGGCGTCGTGTCCCTGCAAAGCGATCGACTCGGCCAACAACTGAACGGAGCGCTCCGATCCACCGAACTGCGTCGGATAATAGGCGTTGTTGATGTACCCAATCTTCATTTGGCGGCACGGACTTTCAATGCGTTTGCACTCCGAAACACTAAGCCAAAGGACCTAAAGTAAAATGATTAAATCGGGAGAATAGAGTCAACTGGCGGCGTTGCTGAAATTTGAACATACTAACGAATCACGGATGTGCACAGGACGAATAAGCGCTGGTTCACCCGCTTTACTATCGGTGTAGGCTGGACGGAAGTGAATTAGTTCCCGATCTTGCGGCAAAAAACTGAGAATTCGGGCGGTTTTGCCGATGAGTCTTCCATGCAAGCCGCGCGTGTGCCCAAAATCAGGCGGATACTTCTTTTTTAGACGGGAACACGCGGCATGAATATTATTGGAATCAGCGGGCTGGAACCGGCCATGGAGTTCAAGCGGAAGCATTGGCCGAAACTCGACCCGAGGGATTATCGCATCTCCCAGGGGCACGATGCGGCGGCGGCCTTGATTTGCGACGGGAAGATCGTCGCGGCCGCGGCGGAGGAGCGCTTCAACCGGAACAAGCAGAGCGCGCAATTTCCTGCGCACGCCATCGCGTGGTGCCTGAAAGAGGCGGGCCTTCAATTGAGCGAGGTCGATGCCATCGTGCAGGGTTTTGATTATGAACCGTATGGCGGGATTTATTCGCTCGACCCGGTGACGAAAGAATTTTACGACACGGTTTTGTCCCACGACGCCTTATGCGGATTGGTGAAGCGCGACCTGCCGGGCTTTCCGTTGGAGCGCGTGCATCACGTCGCGCACCACGACGCCCACGCGGCCAGCGCCTATTATACGTCCGGTTGGGAAGAGTGCCTCGTCGTCGTCGTCGATGCGATGGGCGAGGCGCATGGCACCAGCGTTTACGAGGGCCGCGAAGGCGCGATCGATCGCATCGCGGGATTTTCCGCGCAGGACTCCATTGGGATTTTCTACTCGCTGGTCACGCTTCATCTCGGGTTCGATTTCAATTCCGATGAGTACAAGATCATGGGCCTCGCGCCCTATGGCGATCCGGCGCGCTTTCGCGATTTCTTCGCGCGTGAAGTGGTACTGCGCGACGATGGTTCGATCCGCATTCCGCTTCTGCGCCTGAACAAGACGCGCGATGAACGGGAGAACTACACCGCCAGCCGCGAGTACCTGGGCAAGAATCTGATCCGCGCGCGTCCGCCTTCGGAGGACATTACGCAGGACCATCGCGACATCGCGGCGGCGTTGCAGGAGTGCCTGAACGCGGTTCTTATCCACATTTGCGGCGCGTTTGGGCGCACGACGAAATTGCGGCGCCTGGCCCTGGCGGGCGGGGTGGCGCTCAACTGCACGGCGAACGGAAATCTTCTGCGCGCGGGAATCTTCGACGAGATTTACGCGCAGCCAGCCTCCGGCGATGACGGCACGGCGTTGGGTGCCGCGCTTTATTTCGCCGCCTGTGAGGACACGGTGATCAATGCGAAGATGCCGGTGCCGATGCTCGGGCCGTCGTATGATGACGCGGCGGTCGATGCGGCGCTGGCGAAATTTGCCGGCGATATCGAGGTGCAAAAATTCGGTTCACTGGAGGAAACGTGCGCCGCCGCCGCTGCGTTGATCGGCGAAGGGCGCGTGCTGGCGTGGTTCCGCGGGCGGATGGAATTCGGCCCGCGCGCGCTTGGGAACCGCAGCATTCTCGCCGACCCGGGCCATCCCGATATGCGGGACCGCATCAATGGGATGGTGAAGAAGCGCGAGGCGTTTCGTCCGTTCGCGCCGGCGGTTTCCGCGGAGGGAATCGACAAGTGGTTCGATGTGCCACACGGCACGGAACTGCCCTACATGATCACGATCGTCAACGTGCGGGAGAAGCATCGCGCGGCGCTGCCGGCCATCACCCATGTCAACGGTTCGGCGCGGGTGCAAAGCGTCTCCGCGAAGGACAATCCGGCGTTTCATCAACTGCTCCAAGCCGTGGGCAAAAAAACCGGGCGCGAAATGGTGCTCAACACCAGTTTCAACGTCAAAGGCCAGCCGATCGTCAATACGCCGGAGGAAGCCATCGAGACGTTTCTCGGCACGGGCATTGACTGCCTCTTTTTGGAAAATAATCTCGTGACGCGGAAGCCGGCTGCTGGCTAAAACAGCGGCCCTTCCTGGTTACGGCTCTGGCGATATTTTTTGTAGGTGCGGCGCAACAGTTCGCCCTTCGGTAATTTCAGCAGGATGCGCGCGAGGGTAAAGTGAAGAGTCTCGCGGTCCGTGGCGCGGAGCAGCGCCTTCAGTTCGTCGTGGCCGCACAGCGTCACGTTCGGATATTGATCCCGCAGCGAATGCTCGTACACGCTGCGAATCTTGTGGTAGGACCCCTCGAAGGCGCGGACCTTTTTCCCCAGGATTGCGGCCGCGATGATGACGTGCAGACGGTCGGTGTAAATCGTCTCGAAATTCGCCAGCACATCGAGCAGCAGCGTGTGGTGGTACTCCCGGCCCATCTTGGAAATATCGAAATTCGGCTTGGGAATGCGCCAGAGGCGCGATTCATTGTCGGTGCGAAAACAGGTGAGCTCGCCCCGGCCCGTTTTTTTCCAGGGACTGATGTCCACGCGAAAGGCCAGGTCGTGATCGAGGATGATATTCTCCGGACGCGGCGCCAAGGTTCGTGCGCCCTCGTAACTGGTCCGGTCGCGGCAGAAGACGGTGACGTTCGGCGGCAATTCGCGCAGCAGCTTTGCCACCGGCGCAAATGCCGTCTCGAAAGTGGAAGGGAGAACGATGACCTTCTCGAAGCGCGCGGCGTAGAAGCGGACCGGGTCCACCATGTGCCAGGAACCCGGGCAGAAACAGCCTGCGCCAATGAGTACCAGCACTTTGCCGGAACATTCCTCGGGATAGTTGACCATCTGCAACTGGAGACCATGCCGCTGGCCTAGCTCGAGCAAGCCCGCTTGGATCAGTCCATCGCCCGCGTTACCCCGGTTGGGGTAGCAGTGGATCACTTTTGTGTCCAGGGTTCCGAGCAGCGTTTCGAGATCCATGAAGGTTTTCGCGAAGGATTTTTTTCAGCGGAAAGGGCGGCGCGTCCTACATCAGAATGATCTTGGCCCGGGTATTTTTCAGGGTCACATAAAGGAGGTAACATAGGCTGATCGAAATCCAGGCGTCGAGATTAACGGAGAGGAACTGAAGCGGGCCGACGGGAAAGAAACCGACCGTGAGGACAAGGAATCGAACCAGAAACGGGGTGTGATAAATATAAATCGTGCCGGAAGCCTCGCCCAGTTTGACGAGCAGCGGGACGCGATCGAGGCGCAACGTCGCGCCCTCCGCGAGAAGCCAAAGGGGCACGCTGATGACAAGGCCCAACCAGTCGTCGACGGCCACGAGTGCGCCGGTATAGATGAGCAGCGTCAGCCGGATGGCTGTTTTGCGATCGCGGTAATGAAAGAGCAGGTAGCCGCAGGCATAAAAAGAAATGCTCCAGAGAAAAACGCCCCAAAGAAAACCAGTCAACTCGGTTGGATAATAAATCATCCCCGGCACAGCGGGGATAATGGCGGCGGCCCACATGCCGTAGATTCCCAAAAGTTTCTGGACGATGACGAGTAGGATCGAAACGCCGAAAAGGAGCGGGAAGAAATAGAGCTGCTCCGCGACTTGGGAATTGACGGGCCACAGCGCGCTTTCCAGTTTGCCGAGAAAATCGAGCGGAATTTTTGTCGCGATGTTCGGGATGTGTAGCGTCTGCAACAACTGCCACACACATGAATAGAAAAAGACGAGCAGAACAAAGGGGACGAGCAAGCGCACGACCCTTGTCCGGGCAAACTCCGGGAAGGTTCGCTGCTTTTTTGAATCGGAAAGTGCCTGGAGATAACCCGACACCATGATGAAGGCTAGCACGCACCAGTGAAAGATGAAGACGAGTATAAACTCCTCGTTGGAGAGCCCCGGCTCCGTCCGCCTGCCGCCGAGGTGATGGTAAACTACGCCGATGATGGCCAGCCCCTTGATGGCCAGGATGGTGCGGTCTTTCATCGCGCGTTGCGGGAAAGGGCCTGCTCTTCCGCATAGCCTTTCCATCCCGTCCAGCGTCCGCGGATGCGGGCCCAATAGAAGCGGGCCTTGGTCGGCTTAAGGGTGAGCAGCGACAGCACGACGCCGCAAAAAGTCTTGGCGTTGATCTTGAGAAAAAACCACAAGGGATAATTGTGCTTCCGCAAAAAATAGCCGGAGCCGCACGAATATTTGTAGCAGCGCGCGACCATCGCCTCGTCATAGGTCGGCTGCAGGCGCGGATGAAAGATGGCGAATTGGGGGTCGTAGTAGCCGCTGACTCCTTTGGCCTTGAGCGTCAGCATCAGGTCCGGCCCTTCATCCGCCTGCCAGCGCGAGGTGGAACCCACACCCATCTTTTCATCAAAGCGCGTGTTGCCCAGGGCGTCGCGGCGGATGAAAAACGCGAACTCCATGCATTGGAGATAAATGGTGAAAGGCTCAATGGGCCCGGCCACTTTTCCGTGCGTCGAGGCGCCGTCCCCACCGTCTTCCGCCACGGAGCGGCCGCTGAGGAAACCATATTCCGGGTGGGTATCGAAAAACTGCGCGACGTCTTCCAGCAGCGTGGGGAAGTACATGCAGTCGTCATCGGGGAAGGTGACGATTTCCCCCTGCGCCACATCGAGACCCACATTGCGTCCGCGGGAAAGGCCGTTGGAACTTTTGAGGTAGGTGAGTTTGCCAGGCCAGTTGATTTCCTTGAGCAGATGGACCACGCGGTCGTCGTCGTTTTGGTCGGAGACGATGATCTCAAAATCCTGCAGCGTCTGGCTTTTGAAACCCTCAAACAATTTCACGATTTCTTTCGTCCGGCACTTGGTGGAGAGAATGAGGGAAAACTTCATGATGACGAAGGCGCGGTGAGGTTGCGATAAAGCTCCAGGTTTTGGCCGTAAATGCGGTCCGAGGAGAAGAGCGCGATGGCGACGTCGCGGTGATTGCTCGCGCGGCCTTTCGGGATATCGGCCAGCCACGCGGAAATGGCGTGCGCAAAGCCGGGCGCATCGCCGACCGGGGCGGACCAGCAATGGGTCAACTGAAGCTCGGTCAGAAAGTTGGTGCCCGGCGCCTCGCTCAGGATGAGGGGAATGTTGGACGAGAGTGCCTCGAGCGCCACGGTCGGGCAGCCCTCGTATCGGGAGGGCAGGAAGAGGGCATCGATGGCGTGATAGAATTTTGCCGGCTGACCGAGGTAGGGGAGGCGCGTGATGTTCGCCTTGAGGTCGAGTTCGCGGATCAAGGCGTCCACGGAATCCTTGTTCTCACCCTTGCCGACATGAAAAAGATGACACGGCGTCTGGCTCTGGTCGAGCAACCGGAAGGAACGGTAAAGCGTATGGGGATCTTTTTGAAACGAGAGGCGGCCCATTGAGCCGAGAATGATTCCTTCTTCGGGCAGGCCCATCTCCCGGCGCGCGGCGATTGTTTCTTCGGTTGTGGGAGGCTGGAAAGTCCGTGTGTTAACGGTATTATAGATCAACAAGCTCCGCGCCGCAGGCAGGCGTAGTTTTTTCAGTGCAAAATGCTGCTCATCTTCCGAGGTGTTGATCGTGCGGCCAATGTGACCGAAAACCGTTTCGATACTATTAAAGAATTGGTTTTTTAATCCCGAGCGCGGGGTCAATCCATAATAGGCGTGTGGCGTGTAGACTTGCTGCCCCTTCACGCCGACGAGAGCCAGAGCCCGCGCGAGGATACCCGCCTTGGAACTTTGACTGTGAATAATATCGGGCCGGATTTCCCGTGCGAAATTCCATAATCGATAAAAAGCCGAGACGTCGCCCGGGGTCGGCGCATTGCCCACCTTGAGATTGAGGCAACGGCCGCCGTGCGCCTCGACATGAGCGATTAAAAGGACCAAGTCCGCGCTGCCGCGCTTGTCGGAGTAGGCCAGGAAAACGTGCTGGCCTTGCTCGATCAAATACTTGACCAGACCCTCGACGTGACGAAAAACGCCATCCGTCCCCGGCTCTACGACGAGGAGAACCCGGAGCGGCGACGCCTTGGCCGCAGGCGCGGGAGACGTCGGTTCAGGCAGCAAGCTTTTCATAGAGATGGGCGTATTCGCGCGCAGCGCTTTCCCAGGTGAATTTGGCCGCGACAGTTTTGCCGAACGCGATGGCTTTCGCGCGGTCCGATTCCGATTCGCTCAGCGCCTGCTTCAACGTCGCTGCGATGTTTTGCGGCACGAGGGGATCGAACAAAAGCGCCGCGCCTCCGGCGATTTCCGGCAGGCAGGAGGCATCGGAAGTGGCGACACGTGTACCCATCAGCATGGCTTCCAGGATCGGGAGACCGAAGCCTTCTTCAAGAGAGGGATAGCAAAAAACGGTCGCGGTCGCGTAGGCCTCGGCCAGCGCCGCTTCGCTCAGGTAGCCGAGCACTTTTACGCCGGGGGCTTCGAGGCTGTTTTTTAATTCCGGCACCTCGTTGAACTGGGCTTGCGGTCGGCCGGCGAGATGAAGTTCAAGATTGGGAAATTGCTGGCGGAGCAGGCGGAAAGCCTCGAGCAGGCGGGGCAGATTCTTGTGCGGCTGCCATAAATTCACGCCAAGGATTACCTGCGGGCGGACGCCGGTTGCATCGGTTAAGGACGGCCCGCGCGCGGGCATCGGGCGAAGGCCATTATAGATGCGGGACGTTTTATCGGGATCGAGTTTCAACGTTTCGCGCACATCGCGCAGGACGTAATCGGAAATGAGGGCCACGTGATTTGCCTTCCGTATTCCCGGCACGGCAGAGTTCAGCAGCCAGCGGCGAAATGCGGGCGCCACCCATTCGGGATGATGATAGAAGTTGAGGTCATGGAGTGTGACGACCGTCTTGACCCCCATGTTCCAGCGCGGACAGGTGCCAATCGGGTGATGGACAAGATCGCAGTGCGCTTGTTTCACCCGCCAAGGCAGCACAATTTGTTCCCACAGTTGCGACTTCTTGCGGGACCATCTGGCGAAGGGAATCTCGACTAGTTCCGTGCGCGGAATTTGGGCCCATGCCTTAACCCCGGTGAACGCCGGGTCGGCAAAAACAACGATATCAAAATCACGCGGTTGGCGAATGATCGCGTCAAAAAGGCTATAGGCTACAATTTGGGTGCCGGTGGGTTGAAGAGTGCCGGAAAATCGACCATTGAGGGCGACCTTATACGGTTTCAGCCGCGCCCCCGGGCCAGAGGTTCGGACACATCGTGGTGAGTGGAAGCATCGTTCTCCATACGGCCCCGCAAGGCTAAAGGATGCCTCTCTCCTTGGAAACCTTTTTCCCACTTGTAAATGCACGCTTTTCAGAGGCGTGGGCGGCAAAATATCCGAATGATATTCTTCCTTTCCGTCCGTATCCCCTTAAGATGAAGCCAACTGAAAACTATGCGGAAATTCGAACAATATTATGTCGCGTTCTGGTGTCTCACCATGCCGATTACATCGTTTCTGCTTATTCCTGTCGTGCAGGGGACGATTCTCCCGTACCTCCTCGGTCTCGGTTCGTTCATCTTCGTCCTGTTTCGAATCCGGAATGGAGAAATCCCTCTCCCGGTGGTGGGCTATTTTAAGGTGTTCGCGATGCTGATCGGGCTCTGGTTTATTCTTCTCTGCGGCAGCCAATTCGGGGACATGTTGAATCCGCAATTGCCGGTCCACCGCATGTACACCATCTCGGAGGGCAATAACCTGCTCTTTCGCACTTCGCTTTTCACGCAGTCGTTGTACCTGATTGCCTGTATCATGATCGGACTTTATTTTCGCTTCCTTCTTCCGGAAGCGTGGACGAAGTATGTCCACTGGGGCGCGTGGTTTTTCGTCATCTACGGACTTTACGATTGGTTGTTCTTCCTCATCTTTCATCAATCCGGCGACATCATCGCCAACCGAACCTTTGGCGATCACCCGGGTAGTTGGAGCCAGACCCTCAACTTCGGTGGCATTACCGTGCTGCGTCTCAAAAGCTGCCTCGGTGAGCCCAGCTTCGTTTCGGCCGTCGCCATTCCCTATCTCTTCCTGGCCATGGAAGCGCGAAAAACCGTGTTGGCCATCCTGCTCTTTCTTTGCGCGGTCTTGTCCACCTCGACCACTGTCGTTCTTGGCCTGGCGGTCTCCATTTTTCTCAAGGCGATCTGGAGCGAACGCGGCCGGAGAGCGAGCATCATTCTCCTGGTTTTGCTTGCTCTTGTTTTTTGCGTTCTGGTGGTGGCATTTCCCGACGTCTATCGCTTCCTCTTCGTCGATAAGATCTCCGGCGACACTCAATCGGGCCAGGAACGCATGGAGAACATCGCGGAATACCAGGATCTCTTTGCGCAGTTTTCGATCATCAACTGGATCTTCGGCATCGGTTTCGGCTACGTCTATTTCTCGCTCATCTGGTCAATCACGGCGAATATGGGCCTGATCGGTATCAGTACGTTTTTCTTTGCGTTCCTGAAGCCGGCCTATTTGTTGCCGCGCGCGCCCGGTTCGGAAGCGCTTAAGGTTTCCATGGTCGCCATCCTCGTTGTCGTGGCGATTACGCTGACTGAGCTTTTCACGCCGACCACTTGGATGTTCCTTGGCCTCGCTTATCGGAGACTCGACCAGTTGAAGGCCCAGGCTGCTCTGCCCGTGCGGCTGAGACCGCGCGAAGAATCGCTCACGCCTGCGCTTTCCTGATCAGGCCGGCCTGTCGCCGCGCGGCCGCCAGCAGGTTCCGGTAGAAGCTGGGCTGGAAGACGCAGACCAATTCCCCCGGGTGCGATTCGGGTACTTTGGTCCTGACCAAATAAACGCCGAGGATCGAGATGCAGATATCGGTCGTCAGCATCACGGCGGGGATGACGGTGAACCCGAGCGGTCGCGTCAGGAAGTAGGCGGCGGTCCCACCCAAAAGGGTCAAGGCAAAATAGCAGTAGTTAAACACGTGATGCCGGTTGCAGGCCGCCAGCGTGATCTGACAACAAACCCAGAATCCCTGGAACGAAACGCTCGCGGCAAGGAGAAAAATCGTCAGGTGGTCGACGTTCAGCCGTCCTCCGGTCCAGCGCGTGACGAGGAAGGGACCGAAGAGCGTCAGCGTGACGACCATGCCGAGTGCGCCCCAGACAACGGCGGCGGCCATGATTTTCAGCAGGCGCCGGAACAACTGCCAATCATTCGAACCGCAGCTTCGGGACAGTTGCGCGCTGCAGGAGTAGCCCACCGTCTGGATGAGGAAAAGGCCGAAGCGGCTGATCGTCCGTAACGTGGTCAGCGTGACAACGGGCGCGGAGCCGAGCGCGCGATTGACGATGAGCGGATAGCCCTGCATGTAAAGCGCGACCGTGGCCTGGCCGATGAGCAGCGGCGTGCCGTGGATGGCCATCTCGCGCAGGCGCGGCCAGGAAATCGTTTGGAAACCGAATCGCAGTGCGGTGCAGGTGCGCCTCACATCGAAGTAAACGAGGCCGAGCCAGATCAGGATCTCCATCAACAAGCAGTAGGCCATGAGCAACGGGTTGCCGCCACAGGAAAGGACGAGCACGACGACGGTGAGATCGACGAAGCGCCAGGTGTTATACATCAACGCGCCCCGGGGCTCGCGATCGCACGCACGGTAGGCGGCGCGATAGAGGCTGATCGTCATGCCCAGGAGCATGTAGGCCATCATAATCAGCACGATCTCGGAGGCTTGCCCGTTGGTGATGACGTGGAAACCAAACCAAGTCGCGATGGGCCTCGACGCCGCGACATAAATCGCGCCGGCGTAAAGCGCAGCGCACAGCAGCGCCTGGCAGAGAAGCGTGGTCTGAAAAATCTCGTTTGCGCCGCGCCAATCCTTCGCGGCCGAGGCCAGCGTCATCCGGTTGGAGGCGAGGACGCCAAGGCCACCCTCGAGCGACCAGAGCAAATTCGGCACGGCAGTCAGTACCAGCCACTCGCCGTAGAGTTGCTTGTTCCAGACATGCAGGAACAACGGAATGGATAGAAGCTGGCCCAGGATCCCAACGACAATCCCGAAACTGTTGGCGGAAAAAGTCCGGAGGAAGCGTCTCAAGTGGTTACTCGAGTTTCTTTTTCAAATAAAGGCGGGCGTGCAGAATGGTGTCGGGATCGTCCTCCGAATAAGCCTTGAATTCCACCACGCTGTCATGCTGGAAACTGTGCCAGCGGATGTCGATGCCGCCAAAGTGGGTGGTTGCGTCCTTGATGATGACGACATCGGTGGCGATCGCCTTGACGCGGTCGGACGAGACGACGTGAAACACCATCCGGTGCGGCGCGGGCACATTGAGTACGATGGTGGTACGGAGAAGCGCGCCATACTTGTTCTGGTAGACCTCGCCTTCGCGCACGGTGGAGGGCGAGATCGTGAATTCCTTCATATGGCACCCGATGCGCGGCGGCGCCGGCATCTCGGGCTTCGGTGTGTCGCCCCCGGGATGAAGCGTGGCGGGGCCGGCCGGCTGGGCTGGTTGCACCGTCGGCGGATTCCGCGGATACAAATGGCCACCATCGTCCAAGGACGTTTGCGCACCGAGCGGCAGCATGCCGGCCGCGAGCCAAAGATAAATCCGGGGTAGCATGGGATGAATTCCGTTTTGAGCTTACGGGCTGGGCCCGATTCGCGCTAGTGACTTTCCTTGATCTCGCTCTGGTACGTGTAAAAAGCGTCCTTGTATTTCCCGTTCAGGCCGGTGAGCAGGCCGTAATGCCCCTCCGCCCGGAGACGCACCGCGTTGTTCTTGTCGGCGTTGAAGTCGTCGATGAGTTCGTAGACAAAGATCGCTTTCACATTCGGCGCGGCCTTCAGGTCCGCGATGGTTGACTTGATTCCCTGCGCCTCGGCGGCCCAATCCTCCCCGCTCGGCGTGTCCGCCAGGGAGCCGTTGTCAAAGCCCTTCGGCGTGTGGACAGACCGGTTGCATTCGGTGATCCACACATCCATCGGTTGGTCGGGATGGGTGTGGCTTTTGAAATCGGCGAGGCATTCGGCTGGCGTCCGGTTGTTGGAGAGACTTTTGGCGTCGTGAATTGGGGCGTTGAAGGGCCCGTGATTCGGCTCGTACCAGTGCCACGAGATGATGTCGCAGGGCAGGCCGCCATCGTACTGGGCGACCTTGGCCAGCAGGCCCCAATGCCGGTAGGTGGCGCCAAACAAAACTTGCGGCACCACGTCGGTCTCGCCCCGCACGCGCGCCGCGGCGTAAGTGTCCTGGATGCCGTGGTAGGCGCCGTTCTGCGATGAGGCGAGGGCGACAAAGCCGCCTGGTGTCTTGTCGGGAAATTCATCGGGCGAGGCGCCGTCGTAGACAATCTTGACCAAGCTCCAGTTTTCCAGTTCGTTGCCGAGTTCCCAATAAGGAAGGTGGTAATGCTTCGCGATGGCGTAGTCGGCCCAGCGTTTGCCGATCGCATAATTCGTATCGTAATTCGTCTTCGCGTCGTCCTTCGCGGCGATCTTGACTGGAAGCATCGGCAACACGGTGATGCCTGCGGCCTGCGCCTTGGGCACGATTTTGTCCAGCGCAGCGGGATAGGGCGAGCCCTCAAACGAGCAACGGTAGTAGGTGGCGCCGAGTTGGTGAATCAACTCGATTTGCCGGTCGGCATTCGCGGGCACCCAATCGCCGTAGTCGGCCCAGGTGGGGTGTCCGCAGACACCCCAGATGATCGGTTGATCACGCTGGGGCGTTTCGCCACGGGAAGCGCTGCAGGGAAAAAAAACGGCGCCAAGCACCGCGATCAAGGCCAACAACTTAGGTCTTAACATAAGCGCGGCCATAGTTGCGGTCGCCCATGGCTTGCCCGGGCTTGGAGTAGCCGGCCGCTTTCCAGTCGATCGGCACGCAGTTGAGGACGACGCCGACGGGCTTGATTTTTGTCATCTCCAGCAGGCCGAGCGCACGCTGCACCGAGCCGCGCGGTGTCTGGCGGAGGCGCACGACGAGGCAGACCGACTGCACATAGGGCGCGATAAGAAGGGTGTCGCTCACGACGTTGATCGGCGCGGTGTCGAGCACGATGCGGTCATATTTCAGCAGGCATTGCTGGATGACGTCTTTCAATCCGTCGCCGGAGAGGAACTCGGCCGGGCTCGGGCATTTCACCCCGGGCAGCAGGACGTCGAGATTCTCCACCACGTTGGACTGGATCACGTCGGCCAGCGGCACGCCCAGCGAAACATGCTCGATCAGGCCCATGGTTTTTTCCGAGAGATTGAACTGCTTGTAGACGGCGGGCACGCGCAAATCGGCGTCGATCAGCAGTGTCTTCAGCCCCTGTTGCGCAAGCGACACGGCGAAGTTGCAGCTGGTGAATGTCTTCCCCTCGCTCGTCATGGCGCTGGAGAAGAGGAAAACGCGGTGGTCCTTTTCCTTGCCGAGCAGCGCGATTGAGGCGCGCAGGCTGCGGAAGTTTTCCGCGGCCAGCCCCTCTGGATCGTTCACCAGCACGATGCCCTTGGAGACAAAGGCGCTGCCGAGATTTCCGCTCTTCGCCGCTTGATCGTCCTTCTTCTTGGCCAGCTTCTTGACCACCGGAATCAGGCCCAGCAGGGGGAGACCGAGCAATTGCGAGGCTTCATCGACCGTCTTGAGCGAGCTATCCAGGCCATCCAGCACGAAGACCAAGCCAAATCCAATGACCAGGCCCGCCACGAAGGCAAGCGCGAGAACGAGAAGCTTGCGCGGTCTTGCGGGCTTGTTCGGATCGGGCAGCGGGGCTGGCTGGACAATGTCGACCGAGATCGGCGCCGTTTCCTTGCTGACGTCGGCTTCGCGCATCTGCTTCAGCACGTTGTCGAAGAGGGCACGCTGCGTGTCGCCTTCGCTCTGCAGGACGTTGGTCCGCGCTTCCACGAACTTGAGTTCGTTGGCGATATGGTCATCAAAAGTTTCGCCGGGAACCGACTTTACGCTGGCCGTCCAATACGCGGCCTCCGTGGGCGAACTGGCGATGGCCGCGTTGATGCTGGCGTCGAATTCCTGGTCCAGTTGCGCCAGGGTCGACTTTGCTTCGATCAAACGGGGATGCTTGGCCCGGTAACGCTGGGTCAGGTCATCGACCGTCTTGCGCTGGTCGGTGATCCGGTCCTTCAACAGCATCGAGGAGCTGTAGACTTGGAGGGCGTCCTGCGCGGCCTGCAGGTCGGTTTTGAACTTGGCGGCCTGGCCTTCCAGGAAGGTCATGGCCATCTTGTTCGTGTTCGTGTTCGAGCTGCCGTTCAGCGAGATGAATTCGTTGACCAGCGTGGTGGTGAGAAGCTGCGCCGTGGCCGGATCGGGGTGGAGCACGGAGACATCAATTAAGCGCGTGCCGTGGCGGAGCTTGATCGTCGTTGCCTTTTTAATCTTGTTCGCGATGTCAAGCGTGGTGGGCGTCGTGCCCGACTTGAACTCGAGGCCGGGCAGGAAGGCGGGGTCCGCGACCACGGCGGGGTTCGTCGCTACGCGCTGGAACAAGCTGTCGAGTTGCAGGTCCTGCTCGATCGTCTTGAGCTCGATGTCGTCGCTGGGCGCGACTTCGTTGGCGGCATCCTTGTCATTGGCCTTATAGAGCTGCTGTTGCTGTTTCTGGACTTGGAGAACCGCGATCGACTCAAATTTCTGCGTCGCCGTCAGGATGTACGCGAAAGCCAGCACCAGCATCGCGAATAGGCAGAGCGCGATGAGCCAGAGCTTCCGCAGGATCAGGGTCGTGAAGACCTTGATGTTAATGGAATGGGCTGGCGCGAGGGATGCGTCGAGGGGATTATTCATAGGAATGCTTTTTAGAAAATGCTTTGACCGACCGAAATCATGTCGCCCGGTTGAACATAGAAAACCTTGACCGTCGTATCATTGGCGAGCTTCTTGCCATCGACCCGGATCAATTGGTCCTGCCCATTGACCTGGCGGCGGATGGTGATGCGGTTCGGCGCGGCAATCTTGGTATAGCCGCCCGCGAGGGCAATAGCACCGAGAACATCGAGCCCGCCTTCCGCCGGGATTTCCACCGTGCCCGGCTTCTGGACTTCGCCCAGGACGGTGACCCATTGCACGGCATACTCCATCACCGTGAGGGTGACGTGGGGATTGATGACGTAATCCTTGTCGAGCTTCTGGCGGATCTCGTTCGTCGCCTCGTCGACCGTCTTGCCGGCAAGGTGCAGCGCGCCGAGCAGCGGGAAGGTGATCGAACCGCTTTTGGAGATGCGGCTCTCGGTCAGCAGGTCGTCCTCGCCGAAGACGGTGATGCGGATGAGGTCGTTATTATGCAGGATGGTGTCGCCGCCGGTGGGCTCGGCGGGTGCGGCAACCGGCGCCGGGTCAGCGGCGTGGACGTCGCCCAAAAGCAGGACGACGGCGAGGAGGGCGCTCAAGGCGCGGAAGAGGTCCTTGCCGAAGAGGAAATAGGTTAAGCGGGGCATAATTAGATCAATTCAGTGAGGGGTGGGGGGTTGCGGGGTGGCAAAGGGATAGCAATGTTTGTACCCGTTAGGGGTTCGCAATGAAAGAGATCGTAGCTTTCTTATCGGCACAAGCGGTTAATATTTGAAGGAAGCACTGAGGGTGGCCCGGCTTTCGTCGAATGAGAAAATGGGAATGGTGGAAAGGTCATGAAG
Source organism: uncultured Candidatus Methylacidiphilales bacterium (assembly GCA_964657775.1). Classification (GTDB taxonomy): domain Bacteria; phylum Verrucomicrobiota; class Verrucomicrobiia; order Methylacidiphilales; family UBA1321; genus JABDGH01. The sequence continues at coordinate 29,066 of CAZZWT010000002.1, forward strand.
GTACGTATAACCGGCCTCCAAGGTTATTCCGCGAAAGCTTTTCCACTGGACCGTTGCTCCGAGGAAGGTGATTTTATCTTCGCGGGCGGTGCCCGCGCCGACGGCAACGCCGTTGTATTCATCATCCTCGTACCCGGCGTTGAGGGACAGGTGGGCGACTTGAAAAAAGCGCTGCTGTAGATGGATCGAGGCTATGCTGGCCGTGTAATCGGTCCCGGGCTGGCCGCTGGAAATAATGCGATGGCGCTCGCCATCGAGCGTGATGATCATCGAATCGAATGGCTGGTAGAACGCTTCCCCGTCGAAAATCGGCGTAGCTCGGGAGGGTGCCGAGTTATGCTCGAACTCGCGCACCTCTCCACCCGCCGCGCCGGTGAGATGAAACTTGTCCGAGGCCGCATAGGCGACGTGAATAAGCAGGTCCTGAAAGGTCTGATTCGGGGATTTGTCGATATCATCCGCGCCGATGAG
>CAZZWT010000003.1:0-27109 GCA_964657775.1 uncultured Candidatus Methylacidiphilales bacterium
CCACGGCTTTTGGCCACACGATCCATTTGCCACAGGGCCGCCTCCGGGCTGATTTCCGGGTCAAGGCCGCTACCCGAAGCGGTCAGGAAGTCGTCCGGGGCATTTCCCACTTTGGACACGCGATCCGCGAGGGCTTTCTTGAGCGCATCGCTGGAGGGACCGAGGTTACTGGCCCCGGAGGCGACGGTGGCATAATCGTCCGCTGAGGGGCGCGGCCAGAAGTACTTGGGACTTTCGGTCTTTTGCGAAAGCAACCGTGACCCCACGGTGACCTGGTTGATCGTGAGCAAGCTTCCTTGCGCCTGATTGTGGAAGAGCACCTGGGCCAGGACCGTGACCACCAAGGGATAAATCACACCGGTGAGCAGGACGAGAACAAGGAACAGGCGGAAACAAGGGAATAGGGTATTTTTCATGGTTAAGCGAGGTGGACGGCGGTGAGGAAAAGATCGATGGCCTTGATGCCGATGAACGGGACGATCAGGCCTCCGAGTCCGTAAATGATGAGGTTGCGTTGCAGCACTTCGGCCGCAGGCAAGGCGCGATAGGGGACGCCCTTCAAGGCCAGCGGGATAAGTGCGATGATGATCAGCGCGTTGAAGATGACCGCGCTGAGGATCGCGCTCTCGGGCGAATGCAGCGCCATGACGTTGAGGGCCCCCAGTGGTCCCGAGGTCGAACCCGGCAAGGCATAGAGCGCGGCAAACATCGCCGGGATGATGGCGAAATATTTGGCCACGTCGTTCGCGATGCTGAAGGTCGTCAGCGATCCACGGGTCATCAGTAGTTGCTTTCCGATTTCCACTACCTCGATCAGCTTCGTCGGGTTGCTGTCGAGGTCGACCATGTTTCCGGCCTCGCGCGCGGCCTGGGTTCCCGTGTTCATGGCCACGCCCACGTCGGCTTGGGCGAGGGCTGGGGCATCGTTGGTGCCGTCGCCGGTCATTGCGACCAGTCGTCCGGCCGCCTGCTCATCGCGAATGCGCTTCAGCTTCATCTCCGGGGTGGCCTGGGCCAGGAAATCATCCACACCCGCCTCCGCGGCGATCGCAGCCGCAGTGAGGGGATTATCGCCCGTGATCATGACCGTGCGAATGCCCATCGCGCGCAACTGCGCGAAGCGGTCCTTGATTCCACCCTTGACCACGTCCTTTAGCTGGATGACGCCGAGCACGACCCGCCCCTCCGCCACGACCAGGGGCGTGCCTCCCTGCTTGGCAATATTGTCCACCGCCTCAGCGACTTCGCCGGGATAGGTTCCGCCCTGGCCCTCAACCCAGCCGCGCACGCTTTCCGCCGCGCCTTTGCGGAGGCAGCGAGTCCCTTTTGCCTCGGCGAGGTCGACGCCGCTCATCCGCGTTTGTGCGGTGAACGGAACAAACTTCGCCTGCGGCTCGGCGACTTCGCGTCCGCGAATGCCGAACTTCTCCTTAGCCAGGACGACGATCGATCGGCCTTCCGGTGTTTCGTCGGCAAGGGACGCCAGTTGCGCGGTCGAGGCGAGCAGCTCGGGCGTGACGCCGGGCGCCGGAATGAACTCGGTCGCCACGCGATTCCCCAGGGTGATCGTGCCGGTCTTATCGAGCAACAAAACGTCGATATCGCCCGCGGCCTCCACGGCGCGGCCGCTCGTCGCCAGGACGTTGCGGCGCACCAGGCGATCAATGCCGCTGATGCCGATCGCGCTGAGCAAGCCACCGATCGTCGTCGGAATCAGACAGACAAGCAGGGAGATCAAAACCGGCAGCGACACATTCACGGCGTTCTGCTGGCCGGCCGCCGCCTCGCTGTACCAAGCGAAGAAGGGCAGGGAAAAAACCGCGAGCATGAAGACCGCGGTCAAAGCCACGAGCAGGATTTCCAAGGCAATTTCGTTCGGTGTCTTTTGCCGGCTTGCGCCTTCCACCAGCGCGATCATGCGATCGAGAAACGAGTTGCCGGATTCGACCGTGATCTTGACGAGGATGCGGTCGGAAATAACGCGTGTACCACCCGTGACCGCGCTGCGATCGCCGCCGCTTTCGCGAATGACCGGCGCGGATTCTCCGGTGATGGCCGCTTCATCCACGCTGGCGATGCCTTCCATGACCTCGCCGTCGCCGGGGATGATATCGCCTGCTTCGCAGACCACCCAATCCCCCGGTTTTAAATCCGCAGCCGGCACGCGTTCTTCCCGCGTATCACGCAGGCGGCGTCCGAAAATCTGGGAGCGTGAAGCGCGCAAGGAAGCGGCTTGCGCCTTTCCGCGACCTTCCGCCATGGCCTCGGCGAAATTGGCAAATAATACCGTGAACCAAAGCCAGAGGGTGATTTGCAGGACGAACCCCGAGAACGGTCCCGACACGAGGCAGAAAGTCGATGCCAGGGCCCCGAGCGCGGTCACGAACATCACGGGATTTTTCCGCAGCGTGCGCGGGTCGAGTTTGCGGAAGGAGTCGATGAGGGCCCCGCGCACGATGGCGGCGTTTACCCAGGAGGAAGTTTTCGTTGTCATAGAGTTAAAAAGTGCGACCAGCCTGAACCAAGAGGTGTTCCACGATGGGACCAAGCGAAAGTGCGGGGAAAAAAGTGAGCACGCCCACGATCAGGACCACCGCGATGAGAAGAATGACGAAGAGCGGTCCATCGGTCGGGAATGTCCCCGACGAGGCCGGAATTTTCTTTTTCGTCGCGAAGCTACCCGCGATGGCGAGGACCGGGATAATCACCGCGAAGCGACCGATGAGCATCGCCAGAGACCCCAGCCAAAGATAAAGCGGGTTCGTCGCGGTGAGTCCGCCAAAGGCGCTGCCGTTGTTGTTCGACATGGAAGCGAATGCGTAGAGCACCTCGCTCAGACCGTGCGGACCGGAGTTGCCCATGGCGGACCGTCCCGTATCCGTGCCGCAGGCAATGGCCGAGAAGATAAGCACGCACGCGCTGGGCGCAATCACGGCGATCATGGCCATCTTCACTTCGAAGGCCTCGATCTTCTTGCCCAGGTATTCCGGCGTGCGGCCCACCATCAAGCCGGCCAGGAACACCGTAATGATGACAAACAGGACCATGGTGTAGAGCCCCGTGCCGATACCGCCGAAGACACATTCGCCGAGGAGGAGGTTGAACAGTGCAATTCCTCCCGCCAGCGGGGACAGGCTGTCATGCATCGCGTTGACGGAGCCGTTCGAGGTCAGCGTGGTGATGTCGGCCCAGAGCACGCTGTTCATCACGCCGAACCGCTGCTCCTTGCCTTCCATCAGGTTCAGCCCCTGCATGGCCGCGTTGGCGTGGTATTCTCCCCAGAAAGCCAGGCCAAGTCCAACCAGCATGATGAACGACATGGCGGCGTAAATGCTCCAGCCCTGCCTGCGATTACCGACCATCAAGCCGTAACTGTAAACGATCGCCGCGGGGATGAGGAGGATGGAGAGCATCTCCAGAAAATTCGACAGCGGAGTGGGATTCTCAAACGGATGCGCGCTGTTCTGGCCGAAGAATCCGCCGCCATTGGTGCCCAATTGCTTGATCGCGATTTGGGAGGCGGCTGGCCCCAGCGGAATGACCTGTTGTGCTCCTTCCAGCGTCGTTGCCGTCGGGTAGGCGGAAAATGTCTGCACGACTCCTTGCGAAACTAGCGCCAAGGCGAGAATCAAGCAGAGGGGCAGGAGAATGTAGACGGTGCTGCGGACGAGATCGGCCCAAAAGTTTCCAATGTTTCCGGCATTCGCCCGCGTCAAACCCCGGGTCAGCGCCAGCAGCACGACGATACCGGTCGCCGCGGAAAAGAAATTCTGCACGCCCAGCCCGAGCATCTGCGTCAGGTAGCTCATCGTGTTTTCGCCCGAATAGGCCTGCCAATTCGTATTTGTGACAAAGCTAATCGCCGTGTTCACGGCCAGTCCGAAATTGAGATTGGCCTGCCCTTGTGGATTCAACGGCAGCCAGGCTTGGCCGAGCTGGAGGCCGAGCAGCGCCATTAATCCAAACAAATTGAAACTCAGCACGGCCCACATATAGGTCCGCCAAGACATTTCCTCGTTCGCATCGACTCGCGCCACGCGGTAAATCAAACGCTCCAGCCAGCCTAAGAGTGGGCTGAGGAATTGTCGTTCGCCGGAAAATACCTTCGCCATCCATCCGCCCAGCAAAGGCGTCATCGCCAACAGGGCCGCGAGAAAGACGACCAATTGAAAAACTTCGCCGGGCTTCACGACTGACCTCCACGATTTGTCTGCATGCCGCAACCTAAGACAACCGGCTCATTTGAGGTAGTTAGGATCAGGCCCGAAGGTATAAAGATAGTATAAAGATCGAACCGAACCTGGAGCGGATGAAACGGACAGAGAGAAGAAAACCCCGCGATTCAGACTGTTTCGGGGCTTTCTTAATCGTCGTACCCCCATAATTAAGGGCTCGTCAAGTTCGGGTTTTCTGCTACTTCAGAGGCGCGACGGGAGAGTATCATCGGCATAAAGGATGCTCAGGCAGAAACTGCTCGCAAGGCATTAATGCTGCATGACCTCATTTATTTTGAATACTAAAAGAAGTGGCATACTTTCTCGTGTTTTAATAAGCCTCTTGATCGGAATGACTTCGGTTCAGGCGAGCCCAACGGTCCTGATTCCGAGCGGCGGTTTGGGAACGGTTATCATGCAGCCGACTGGCGGAATCTACAATATTACGGGGGGAACCGTGGCGGGAAATAACCTCTATCATGGATTTTCCACCTTCAATCTCGGTAACGGTGACACAGCAAATTTTAACGTCACGAGCAATATTAACACAATCCTCGCGCGTGTTACGGGTGGTCCATCGACTATTGACGGCACGATCACGTCGACGATCGGGGCCGGTGGTCCGCTGAGCAATGCCAGTCTTTTTCTCATCAATCCAGCGGGCGTTCTCTTCACCGCCCATGCGCAGGTCACCCTCGGCGGCAGCTTCGTCGTCAGTTCCGCCAACTATGTGAAATTCGATGACGGATCGATCTTCTGGGGCGATCTGGATCATGCCACGCGGGAGGCCGGATTGTCGGTCGCCGCTGTAAGTGCGTTCGGTTTCATGCCGGCATCGGGGACGCCGCGCGCCGTCAATTTTGCGGGCTCCCAGATCACAACAGCTACCGGTGCGGGCCTTCATGTCATCAGTGGTGACATCACTCTCAATGGCGGCGCTGCGTTGTCGGCCCCCGCGGGCAGGCTCACTCTTTTCAGCGCGGCGAGTTCCGGCGAAGTGCCGTTTCACCTGGCATCAGCTGGCGCGGACTTTGCCACGTCCACGGTTTCCAAATTTGGCAATATTACCTTTAGCCAAGGCGCCCAGGCCGCCATCGATGGAACGGGAGGAGGCGCCATGGTCATCCGCGGGGGAAAGGTTACGGTCGATCAATCGTACGTAACCTCGGGCAACTTCGGTCCGGTGGTCGGCGGAGACATTTCGGTGACGGCCGATCAATTGACGATCAGCAGCGGCGGTAATATCGCCACAGATTCCTTCGGCGGCGCGAACGCGGGAGGCATCACCGTCCAAGTGGCCGGGGATCTGAATGTCACCGGCACCGGTTCGCAAATTTCCGCCGACACGGAGACAGCGGGAAATGCGGGCGTTGTCACGGCCACTGTGGGCGGCACGGTCAACCTGGACGGTGGGGATATCTTCGCCAATGTCTCGATCCCTCAGGCGACTGGGAGCGGTGGCGTCGTCACGGTGACGGCTGGCGCCATGAACATGGGCGGCAACTCGCGGGTCTCAACGGCCACGGATGGCCGAGGTGCGGCGGGAGCCGTCAACCTCACGCTCACCAGCGGCCCGCTTCATATGTCGGACTCGGCCAAGATCATTGCCGATACTTATACGTCGGGTAACGGCGGTGACATCACCATCGCGGCCCCCGCAGTGGACATGACGGACGAGGCGCTGATCTCGGCCAATTCCTTTTTCTCCACGGGGAGGGGCGGCGACATCAGCGTCCAAACCGCCGCGCTTTCGATCCGGGGGACGGGTACCCAGCCGCTGGATTCGCTGGGGATCACGGCGCAATCGTTCGGCGCAGGCAATGCGGGCAACGTGACCATTGATTGTGCGCAGGGCGTGCTGGCGGGCGCGAGTGTGATCAATGCGTCGTCCGCCTCCACCAATGCGGGGACGGTCAAAATAACGGCGGCGGACTCCTTCGCGCTTAGCAGCGGCAGCAGCATCAATACGTCGGCGGCGAAGAACGGGGGCAACATCACGCTGCGAATCGGGCGTCTCTTTTACCTGGCCGACAGCAACGTGGAGGCCTTCGCTGGTCTTTCTTCCTTCGCCGGGCAGCGGGTGGGAGGAAATGGCGGCAACATCGATATCGATCCCCAATTTGTGGTGCTCGATAACAGCCTCATCAGCGCGAACGATCTTTCGGGGCTCGGCCAAAACGGCAACATCACCAACTTTGCCACCTACTTTTTCACCAGCGGCAGTTTGCTCCACGCGACCGGCACGGTGGAGAGTCCTTCGCCGGACCTCGAGCTGGGCGACAGCCTGGTCTTCCCGCCTCCCGACTTGGTGGATGCGAAGAGCCAGTTGCGTGAGCGGTGCGATCGTGCGGTGAACCACGAGTTCAGCACGTTTGTCCTGGTCGGACGCGGCGGGACCGAATCCGCTCCCGAGGAATTACAACCTGACTTCGGTTTCAACTCGAATCCCGCCGCCGGCGATCACCCATGAAAACATCCCCATCCTTTTTCGTCCCGGCTCTCTTGATGATGGTCTGCCTTTTCGGCACGGTCCGCGCCCAGGTTGTCACAACCCTGCACAGCTTGATGGATGGAACAGTGGCGAACGATAGCAACAATCCAGGCTCACTATTCAAAGGCATCGACGGTAATTTTTACTACATCACCACCAGTGGAGGAGTGAACAGTGAGGGCGCGATTTGGTCCGTCACGCCCCAGGGCGTCGTCTCGCTCTTTTACTCATTCGATCCGGCCAATGGTTTCTACAACCCGAATAGCCTCATTCAAGCTTCCGACGGCACCTTTTACGGAACGACCGCGACCAACGTCTTTAAGGTGACCTCGGCTGGGCAGGCGAGCCTCCTCCATACATTCGAGTCCAACGCCATCCTGAACCCCTTGATTGTGGGCACGGACGGCAATATTTATGGAACGGATTCCAACGGCGGATCCAAGAGCGAAGGTTCGTTCTATAAGATGACGACAGCGGGAGTGGTGACCATTCTCCACAATTTTGGCAACGGGGCCGTCGTCAACGATGGGTTTTACCCCGACAGCGCCCTGATTCAGGGCACCGACGGCAATTTCTACGGCACGACATCTAGTGGTGGACGTTACTCCCAAGGGACTCTCTTCAAAATGACCTCCGCCGGCACGGAGACGATTCTGCACAGCTTCGCCGACCCCACGGTGACCAATGAAGGCTACGCACCTTCGGGAGGGAAACTGCTTCAGGGCACCGATGGTAACTTTTACGGAACAACTATCGGAGGCAGCCAAAATATATTCAAGGTAACGCCGCAAGGCGTGGAAACCGTTCTCCATGTCTTTGGCAGCGGAAACACCTTAAACGATGGATCGACGGCTAATAACGGTTTGATTCAAGGCACTGACGGCAATTTCTACGGCACGACCCAATCGGGCGGTAACGGCGGCGGTGTCGGCACGATTTTTGAAATGACTCCGCAGGGTGTTGTGACCATCTTGCACAGCTTCGGTGATGGCAGCGTTCTCAACGAGGGAGAATATCCCTACGAGGGGTTAATCAAGGGCTCGGGAACCCTTTTTTACGGTACGACGAGCAGCGGAGGGGTAAACAATGGCGGCACGATTTACACCATCGACATCTCCCAGGCCGTGCTGAGCAGTCCGGTTGCCGGAACGGGCTCGATCTCGCTTCCCTTCCAATACCAAGTGACAGCCGGTGAGGGCGTGACGACTTATGCCGCGACGAACCTGCCTGCCGGACTTTCGATCAATGGCACGACCGGTTTAATTTCCGGCACGCCCACCGCGACGGGCACAAAAACCGTGACCCTGACGCTGACCAATGCGAACGGCACCACGACCGTGCCGATCACCCTTACGATTCGTGCGCTCGGGAAACCGGTCATCACCGGTCTGCTGACGAGCTACGGCGCCGTCGGCGCGGCATTCTCCTATCCGACGATCGCCACCAATCTCCCCACCGGCTACAGCGCAACCGGGTTGGCCGGGACGGGGCTGACGCTGAACACGGCGACAGGTGTCATCTCCGGCACGCCCACGACTGCTGGGACATTCACGGTCACGTTAACCGCGGCGAATTCAGCCGGCACCGGCGATGCGGTCAGCTTGTCGATCCAGATTGATCCGGTCGCTGCCTTAGTCCTACCGGAAACCCCTATCCGTCGGCTTGGGGATGGCTCCTTGAACAATGACGGAACGGGGCCGGAAACCTTATTTCAAGGCGCAGACGGCAACTTTTATTATGCGACGAGAAGCGGCGGCGCGTTCAGTTATGGTGGAATCTATGAAGTGACGCCGCAAGGCACGCCTTCCGTTATTTATTCCTTCAACACCAGTAGCGATCTTGACTCTCCAACAAGTGTGATGCAAGGGGCAGATGGGAATTTTTACGGCACGACAAACACTCAGGCGTATGAGGTGACCACGGGCGGGCAACTGATCCTGCTTCACTTCTTCGGAAGTGGCGCGTCGTTGAGTCCTTTGATTCAAGCGACCGACGGCAATTTCTATGGGGTCGATTACAACGATGGAACCCATAACCTGGGCATGGTGTTCAAGATGACGCCGCAGGGAACAGTGACCGTTCTCCACAGTTTCGGCGATGGCACCGTCCTCAATGACGGCACCAACCCGTCCGCGGCTTTGGTCCAGGGCACGGACGGGAATTTTTATGGCACGACCTCCAGTGGTGGCTCAGCCAGCCGAGGGACGTTTTACAAGATAACGCCAAGTGGCACGGAGACCCTCCGACATAGCTTTGGAGACGGTACCGTCGCCAACGAGGGAAGTAACCCCACCTGCCAACTGGTTCAAGGCGCCGACGGCAATTTCTACGGAGTCACCACCAGCAACGGGACGATCTTCAAGATTACCCCGAGCGGCACCGCGACGGTGATGCACCTGTTCGGCGACGGTAGCACGCTTAATGACGGGTCCAGCCCCAACGGGAGCTTGATTGCCGGCCGTGACGGCAACTTCTATGGCACGACAAGTTCCGGGGGGGGCCCATTCAATGCAAATGATGGAACCGTTTTTGAAATGACGCCGCAGGGGACCGTGACGATCCTGCATTCGTTCAATGATGGCAGCGTCGATACGGACGGTTACAGCCCGGCGGACGGCGTTATCCAAGGCAAAGATGGCAATCTTTACGGCACCACATCGTCCGGGGGAAGCAACGGTAATGGCGGAACGATTTATGAAATCGGCCGGGGCGCCTTTTTTCTAACGAGCCCGACTTCGGTCACGGGCACCATCTCGACGGCTTTCTCCTATCAGGTTTTTGCGACCAATCCACCGACGGCCTATGCGGCGACGAATCTGCCTGCCGGGTTGTCGATCAGCGCCACGACCGGTCTGATTAGCGGCACGCCGACGGCGGTGCAGACCAAACAGGTCACGCTCACGCTGACGACGGTGGGCGGCAGCGCGACTTTTCCGCTGACCGTCGCCATCACCGCCGCACCGAAGCCCGTGATCACCAGCGTGCTGACCAGCTACGGATCGGTCAACACGCCCTACTCCTATGCGATCACGGCCACGAACTCGCCCACCAGCTACAGCGCTACCGGCTTGTCGGGCACGGGGCTCTCCCTTGATCCGGCAACGGGGGTCATTTCGGGAACCCCACCAACGGCGGGAACTTATCCCGTTACCCTGACCGCAACCAACTCGGCCGGAAGCGGCAGTTCGGTTGCTCTATCGCTTCAAGTTCTCGATGCGCCTTTCACATATAGCCAGGAAACGATCCTGCATCGGCTGGGGGATGGCACCGTAGCCTATGACGGAACGAATCCGGAATCGTTGCTGCAAGCCACGGACGGGAACTTTTACTACGCGACGCTTTCCGGCGGTGTGAATAATTATGGCGCCGTTTACGAGGTCACGCCGCAGGGTCTAGCGTCGCTGCTTTACTCGTTCAGTCCTCAAGCCTGCGTGTATAGCCCGACGAGTCTCATTCAAGGGGCGGATGGTAATTTCTACGGCACGACCTACTCTCAGGTTTTCGAACTGACGGCCACGGGCCAGCTCAGTATTCTGCACTCGTTTGGAAGCAATGTCGGGCTCAATAACTTGCTTCAAGGGAACGACGGCAATTTCTACGGGGTGATTCCCAACGGAGGCACGCATAGCGAGGGCGCGGTGTTTAAAGTAACGGCGCAAGGAGTGACCACGATTCTCCACAATTTTGGCGATGGCAGCGTGGTCAATGATGGGACCACGCCGAACGCCTTGATCCAAGGCGCGGACGGGAACTTTTACGGTGTTACGACGAACGGTGGCCTGGCCGGCTACGGAACCGTCTTTAAAATCACGCCGGGAGGTTCCGAGGCGATTCTGCACAACTTCGGCGATGGCACGGTGACCAACGATGGCAACGGTCCACAGGGCGCGTTGGTCCAGGGAGCGGATGGCGATTTTTACGGGGTGACGACCAGTGCGACCTACTCTTACAGACAAACGATTTTCAAGATCACTCCCGACGGAACGGAAACCGTGCTGCACACGCTGGGCGATGGGAGCACCCTCAACGACGGCGCGGTCGCCACAGGCAGTCTGGTGCAGGGGACGGATGGCAATTTCTACGGAACGACGCAGTACCGGGGAGGCACCAGCTCCGGTTCAGGATGCGTGTTTGTGATGACCCCGCAAGGGACGGTGACGATCTTGCATAGTTTCAACGATGGGAGCGTCGCCAATGATGGAATGAATCCTTATTACGGACTGATTCAGGGCAAGGACGGCAATTTTTATGGGACGACTTCGGCAGGAGGCGCGGTGACTGGCGGAGGAACCGTTTTCTCCTTGGGAATCTCGGCTCCTGCCTTGCTTAGTGACGATACGATTGACGCGCCGACGTCCCTCTTCTTCACTTATCAGATCTCGGCGACCAATCACGCGACGAGCTTCGCGGCGGCCGGTCTTCCCCCCGGGCTCACGCTCAATACGGTCACCGGGTTGATCAGCGGCACGCCCACGACGGCGGGGACTTACCCGGTAACGTTGACGCTGACGAACTCCGGCGGCTCGACCACCACGACGGTGACGATGACCATCGACACGCTGCAGGCGCCGGCGATTTCCAGTCTGCTCACGAGTTACGGCTCCGTTGGGGTCTCCTACGCCTACGCAGTCACGGCCACGGGCCGGCCCACCGCCTATGCGGCTTCGGGCCTGACGGGAACGGGGCTTTCCATTAATACCACGACCGGAATCATCTCGGGCACGCCAACCACTTCGGGAACCATCTCGGCCTCCCTCACAGCCACCAACACGGCCGGGACGAGCGCGCCGGTGACCTTGTCGATCCAGATTGCACCCGCACCGGTGTTGCTCAGCCAGGAAGCAATCCTCCATCGCTTGAGCGATGGCTCGGTCAGCGGCGATGGCACCAATCCGCTCTCGTTGATCCAAGCCTATGACGGCAACTATTACTACGTGACGACGAATGGCGGAGCCAACGGTTATGGCGCAGTCTATTCCATGACGCCGCAGGGCACCGTCTCCATCTTCTATTCCTTTAACTACCAAAGCGAGGTGTATGGTCCGACCTCACTGATGCAGGGATTGGACGGCAATTTCTACGGCACGACCTCGTACCAGACCTTTGAGTTGACCACGACGGGCCAATTGATCTTGCTCCATGCGTTTGAAGACAGCTCAGCCATGAATGGATTGATCCAGGCGCGCGATGGTAATTTCTATGGGGTTTGTCAAACAGGCGGAACCCAGAATGACGGCTATGTCTTTAAGATGACTCCGCAGGGAGCGGTGACTGTCCTCCATAGTTTTGGCGATGGTAGCGTGCTCAACGATGGAACAACACCGTATGCGTCCCTGCTCCAGGGCACGGACGGGGATTTCTACGGAGACACCTATAGCGGGGGATCGACTGGCAATGGGACGGTGTACAAGATCACCGCCGCAGGCACGGTGACGATCCTGCATAATTTCAAGGATGGCTCGGTTCCCAACGACGGCGTTAATCCGGTGGGGAGTCTCCTCCAAGGAACGGACGGCAATTTCTATGGCGTAACCGTCGGGGCAGGTTCCACCTTCCCGACCATTTTCAAAATGACGCCGAGCGGAACCGAGACGATCGTGCATTCCTTCGGCGATGGCAGCACCCTCAATGACGGGAGTTATCCCGTGGGCTTAATCCAGGGCAGCGACGGCAATTTTTACGGAACGACGCAATCCGGGGGCGGTACAACGAACAGTTACGGCACGGTTTTCCAAATGACGCCGCTGGGGACGGTGACGACGTTGCATAGCTTCGCCGATGGCAGTGTTAGCGATGACGGAACGCGCCCCGGCAACGGCCTGATCGAGGGCAAAGATGGGAAATTCTACGGCACCACTCCAAGCGGAGGGAGCTCGGCTAACGGTGGAACCATCTTTGTTCTTTCGACCACGTTGCCGTTTCTCACCAGCCCCGTTACCGCCAACGGTTCCGTTTCGATTCCCTTTAGTTACCAAGTGACGGCGACAAATACGCCGACCAGTTATACGGCGACGAATCTACCCGCCGGCCTTTCGATTAATGGGGTCAGCGGGCTGATCTCCGGCACCCCAACCACGGTGCAGACCAAACCGGTCTCGTTGACCTTGACCAATGCGACCGGGTCGCGCGTCTTCACGCTCACCATCACGGTAGGCGCTCTACAAAAGCCCGCGATCTCAAGTATCCTCGTGGCCTATGGCTCCGTCGGGCAGGCCTTCCTTTATTCCACCGCCGCGACGAATCTGCCGACCAGTTTTACGGCGACGGGCCTGACCAACACCGGGCTCTCGCTCGATACCACCACCGGGATTATTTCCGGTACGCCGAAGGTCTCGGGAACTTTTCCCATCACGCTGAGCGCGACCAATTCCGCCGGCACTGGCGCGACGGCCTCCTTGTCGCTCAAGATATCGTCCTCGCCTGTCACGCTGAGCCAGGAATACAACATCACCCACCGGCTTCAGGATGGTTCGGTGGCGAATGATGGATCGGGTCTTAAATCCGTCATTCAGGCTTTCGATGGTAAGCTCTATTATTTGACGCAAAGCGGCGGAGCCTATTCCGCAGGCGCGGTGTATCAGCAAACAATTCAGGGCAAGGTTACCCTCTTCTATTCGTTCAACAGCGCGAGTGATCTTTTTTCGCCAACCAGCCTCATCCAGGGCGCGGACGGGAATTTTTATGGGACGACTCTTAATCAGATTTTTCGTCTCAATGCTCTCGGCCAAGTGAGCATTCTTCACTGCTTTGGCAGTGCGGTTGGAAGCTTGAATCCTCTGGTACAAGGTGCGGATGGCAGCTTCTACGGCACGCTCAGCGGAGGCAACGCGGGCTCCGAATCCGTGTTCAAGATCACCCCTCAAGGCGCGGTCACGATTCTCCATACCTTTGGCGACGGCAGCACCGTTAACGATGGGAGTGCGCCCGCAGGGGCATTGATCCAAGCCGCGGATGGTAATTTTTACGGCACCACACAAACCGGAGGTGCAGGTTACGGAACCGTTTATAAAGCGACGCCTCAGGGAGCGGAAACCATTCTGCACAGCTTCAATGATGGAAACGTCGCCAGTGACGGCACCTCTCCCGAAGCAGGTCTGGTTCAAGGGACCGACGGCAATTTTTATGGCACGACTTATGGTGGAGGAACGGCAAACTTGGGAACCGTTTTTGAGATGACGCCAAGCGGGCAAATCACCATCCTCCACAATTTTGGCGATTCGACCGTGCCAAGTGATGGCACAAGTCCGAATGGCGGCCTGATCCAAGGCTATGATGGGAATTTTTACGGCACCACCTACTCCGGCGGCTCAGCCAACACGGGAACTTTATTCGAGATCACGCCCCAGGGCGTCGAAACCATCATCCACAACTTCGGCGATCCCACTCTGGCCAACGACGGGATCTATCCCACCACCGGTGTGATCCAAGGGGCCGAAGGTAATTTTTATGGAGCGACCTCCCAGGGCGGTGATTCCAGCAACGGCGGAATCATCTACGATGTCGCCGCCGCGCAGTCGCCGTTCCACGCTCCTATCTTCATCGGCGCGGCGTATGGCAGCGGGCCGATCCTGACGCCGTTCAGCTTCACGCCCAAGGCGCTCTTCGGCGTCTCGCCCGGAACGGGAACTTCCGTGGTCACGGCATCGGGCTTTATGAGTTCGCTCGTCTCGTTGGTAACGAGTGTGCTCCCGGATGCGGTTCAGAAGGCCTTCACGGTCACGGATTGGACGCTGAGTGGCACGCTCCCAAGCGGCCTCAATTTTGATTCGACCTCGGGAACCATCAGCGGCACGCCTGTCCTCGGCGGCACCTATACCGTCGTCATGACGCCGCATAACGCGATTAACTCCGGCACCGCGACCACAGTCACCATTTACATCAACGTGCCGCCGGGAATCCAGAGCGGGCTTTCGGCGACCGGCCATGTGGGGCAAGCCTTCACCTACCAGATCGAGGCGATTCCCGCGCCCGATTCCTATGGCGCCGCGCAACTGCCCGACTGGCTGACCGCCGATCCTGTCACCGGCATCGTGTCTGGCACGCCGCCCGCGGCCGGCACGTACATTTTCAGCGTGCTGGCGAGCAATGGCTCGGGCGAGACGGCCGTACCGATTTCCCTCGCGGTCACAGGCGGCGCTTCCAACGTGCCAGCCATCACCAGTTCGGGAACCGCCGAAGGCGCGGAGGGCGCACCCTTCTTCTACGCCACGACGACCACTCCCGTCGCCACCAGCTTCTCGGCGATGGACCTGCCCTCCGGCCTCCAATTCGACGAAACCAACGGCGTCATGAGCGGCATCCCGGCCTTGCCGGGGACGTTCCAGGTTCCGATCACGGCGACGAACGCCTCGGGCTCCTACTCGGCGGTGGTTACGGTCAACCTGGTCGGGCCAGCTCAGCCCACTATCGCGAGTACGCTGGCGCTCACCGTCCAGCAAGGCGCGGCTTTCTCTTACCAGATTCCCGCAACCGGCGTGCCTAGCAGCTATACGGCGACGGGACTTCCCACCGGCGTTTCCATCGACCCCACCACCGGCATCATCAGTGGCACCGTCACCGGCGCTGGCACGTCTTCCGTCATGGTAACGGTGTCGAATGTGATCGGATCGGCAACCTCGACCCTTTCGCTCTTTGTCGTCGCCCCGGCGACCTTCAGCGATTGGGAGACGGCGCACCACTTCAACGGCGCCCTCGCCGATGTGCCGGAGAAAGATGGAGTGCCTAATCTGCTCAAGTACGTCTACGACATTGATCCGACCACTACCATGACCTCGGCCGCCCGCGCCGCGTTGCCCACGGTGGGCATGACCACGGCCAACGGGAACACCTATCTGACGCTGATTTATCGCCAATACGCGGCGCTCAGCGGGGTCACCGTGAACGTGGAAACATCCAGCGACCTCAATTCTTGGACGATCAAAAATCCGCCGGATCTCGCCCGCCAAATCGGGGTCGATGCGACGACCGGTGACCCCGTCATGCAGGTCGGCGTCCAAACCAATGGCACGACCAACCACTTCATCCGCATTCGGGTAACTCCACCCTAAGCTTCATCTGGAGCCGGCCGACCAGCCGCACGCCACCTCATATCTGGTATTCGAGCTCGGGCTTTTTTCCCATCAGCTCGGCTTTAGCTACCAGGTGGTCGAGAGTGGTCTGATCCAGAATGTGGGCCGTGGCATCACGAACGTCCTTCATGATCCATCGTATGGCACAGGTTTTTTCATCCGGACAATCATCACAGCGCGCATACGCGGTTTGGCTGACACAGGGCACACTGGCGAGGGGGCCGTCGATGAATCGGATGACTCGGCCCACTTGAATGGTGTCGGGCGCACGCTCCATGTAGTAGCCACCCTGTTTGCCCTTGCGGCTTTGCAGCATGCCCTCATTTCGAAGATCGAGCAGAATGGCCTCAAGAAACTTCTTGGGAATATTCAGTCGGTCGGAGATTTCACGAATTTGAATCGGACCTTCGCCATGGTGTTGGGCGAGATAGACAAGAGCTCTTAGACCGTATTTGGCCCGTTTGGAAAGCATGTGGAGAGGTTAGACGTTGCTACCGGTAGATCAAGGATGGCGTCATGATTTTGTGACGTGGCGTTGACACAAAATACACATCGACGGGCACCTGGTGCCGATGAAAGGTTGGCGAAAGCTAGAGAGATCTCATTTTGAATTGACGATTAAATCTATCGAGATACTATTTATTGTATCTTCTCACCCACCTTACTCGTGGACGTTCATCGGCAAAAGAGGGAACAAACATATGGGTCAAAAAATTCTAATTATGGATAACGATTCGACTTCGGCTGACCTCCTTCGTTCCTGCCTCCGGGCGGTAGGATTTCAGGTGGCTTCGGCCAATGACGGCAGTTCGGGTTTGACGAAGGCGTTGACGGAGGTGCCGGCGCTCGTCCTGATGGATTCCGATTTGCCGGTCATTTCCGGCTTCGAGGTTTGCCGGCAACTCAAGAGCGTCATCGCCACCCGCCATATTCCCGTTCTCATAATCAGCGCGCGTTACGGCGAGCAGGACAGAATCCGTGGACTGGAACTCGGGGCGGAGGACTACATCAGCAAGCCCTTTAGCTCGCGGGAGGTTGTCTTGCGGGTCCAACGGTCCCTAAGCCGGATGCGGCCGGTCGAGCCGATAAAGGAAATTTTGGAGGTGGGCGATTTTGTCCTCGATCCTCTCCGGCATGAGCTTCGCTACCGGAATAAGCTGATCGATTTAACCGCCGTTGAATTCAAATTGCTCGCGCTGCTGATGAAGCATCACGGACACGTCATGGATCGCGAGAAGCTTCTGATCGAAGTTTGGGGTTACCAAAATTCCATCTATACGCGCACCGTCGATACGCACATTCAGCGCATCCGCGGCAAACTGGGGGAAGCGGCAGCCTACATTGAAACGGTTCGGGGAGTGGGTTACCGGGTCTCGGACGAATCAACTGCCGTGGAATCGGA
Source organism: uncultured Candidatus Methylacidiphilales bacterium (assembly GCA_964657775.1). GTDB lineage: Bacteria > Verrucomicrobiota > Verrucomicrobiia > Methylacidiphilales > UBA1321 > JABDGH01. The sequence goes on from CAZZWT010000003.1 coordinate 17,176, forward strand.
TGCCTCGGCAAGTTTGCTGGCAGCGTGAGGTTCAACCGCGGTTTCGTTTCTTTCGCAGCGCGGCCCTAAGGCCGTTGCTGCGCCATCACTCGGCGATCAAGGAGAGCGCCGGTCCTTCCGCGGCCGCGGCCGAGTGGAGCAGGTGCGCCTCCACCAGCGGGCCGTGATCGATCCACGGGCCCAGGTCGAAATCCCGCGAGATGAGCCGGTGCCGGAGGAGGAAGTTTTTCTGCATCTTCAGCGAGAGAATTTTTTCGATGCCGAGGTTGATTTGGAGACCGTTGCCCAGGTTCGGAAATTTGCCGGTCAGGCTGTCGAAGTCGAAAGCAAAACTCTTGCTCAGTTCATCCGCCGCGCGGTGAGGATGAGCCTTGGCCCATTCGGCGGTTTTCAGCAAACGGGCGAGCAGGCGCGCGACCAGCCCCCGTTGCTCTCGCAACAGCCGACCGCTGACGACCAACCCGCGCAGCGCGTGGGGATGCGCGCGGGCGAGGTAATCCGGGTGCTCCTGCGTATCGAAGACAATCCGGATGCTGGCGTGGTGGGCCACGTCCGCCGCGGAATCGACCGCGATGGCGTCAAACTCGTTTCGTTGCAGACGCTGCGCGAGATCACGGCCCAACTGCAAGGCATTCTCGCGTTTCTCCTGGATCGTCAGCAGAGATGCCGAGGGGGCGGACTGAATGGGCAACGGAACCAGATCGACATCGCGCAGCGCGAGGCCCGCGCTGTTCAACGTGGCCGTGTAAACATGGAGTTGTTGCGCGTAGCCGAGATCGAGGCGGCTATCGCCGATCCTCAGCAGGCCAAGCCGTTTGCCCCTAAGATCGGCAGCGGAGCGAAGGCCCGAGGAGGTCAAGGCAACGACCGGGGAACTGGCTTCCAGAAAGGCCAGCGCAACCAGGTAACTGTCGGCACCGCTGGCGCGGTCCCTCATCAAGGAGATCACGTCGGCATCGCGAATCCAATAACTGTCGTCGCGAGGGGAGGGTGCAGCTTGAGAAGAGATGAGTTCGAGGCCAAAATCCAATTCAACTTGGGGATCAAGCAGACCTTGATCTGCGGCCAAGGAGGATAGGGATGGTGTTTCCGGGCTCGTAAAATAAGTTACCGAATTTTCCGGAAGGAGGATGAAATCGCTTTCGGATCGAGGGAGAGTGAAAATTTGGTGCATGGTATTTAGCGTTGGGGAAAGGCCTGATGGCACTGATAGAATGAACGAAGGTGCGCCCTATTCCAAGCAATATCTACTATTCCTATAGACTTGTAATAACCAGGTAGGTCGAGCAGGGCGAAGCGCTTTTCTGTCGTTGCCTTGGACGATGGCTCGGTCGCCCCGGCGGGGGCTGCGGAAAGACCAAACTTTCTGACAGCGCCCTGGCCTAGGCGCGGGTGTTCCACGGCAACTTGGCGAGGAGGAGGCCCATGCCGCAGAAGTCGGTGACGCCGGCGAAGACGAGGCCCGCGCCGACGAAGCCGGGCAGGGCGATGAAGTAGGGATGAACGAAGAGGGTGAGCAAAACGCCGATGAAAACGAGCGACCCGGCGGCAATGCGAACCTGGCGTTCGAGGCTGATCACCTTGGTCGCACCGCGCGTGACGGGGAGACCGGCATCGATCCAGGCCAGCGTTCCGCCTTCGACGACCACCCCGTTGTCGGAGCCGGCCTGGGCCAGTTTTTCCGCCGCCTTGGCGGCGCGGGCACCGCTCCGGCAGAGAATGTAGACCGGTTTATCCCTCGAAGCTTGCAGGGTCTTGGGATCGAACTGATCGAGCGGAATATTGTGCGCCTGCGGGACATGGACCTCGGCGAATTCGACGGGCGTGCGGACGTCGAGCAGGTTCACGGAGCCGGAAGAACTCAGCACCTGCTGGAGCTGCGAGGGAGAAATCGTTTTCATAGGGGGCTCTTTAGTCCTGAATGTTCATGAATCAGGCTGAATGGACCTGAACCAAGCTGAATGAGAGGATGTTCGATAATGGATTCTGGGCGTGAAAATGTTTGATGATAAACGATGCTGCATGGGGTCGATTCGGCCTCTTCCGAAAACAGCCGACGGAGGTGATCCTTGGGCTGCGCAGAGGATGGTCTTGATGTGCCGTTCAGGTTGGCGCTGAGTTTGATGAAACTGGATACAACAAAATATAATAAAAAAACAATAAATGTCAACGTTGGGCTCTACTTTTTCTGAAGCTGATGCAAGGCGCGAACCAGTGCATCGACTTCACCACGGGTGTTGTAGAAAGCCAGCGACGCTCGGACGGTTTTTTCCACGCCGAAGCGGCGCAGGGCCGGCTGGGCGCAGTGATGGCCGGCGCGGGCGGCGATGCCTTGCTGGTCGAGGTGGGCGGCGATCTTCTCCGGCTCGAGACCGGCCATGACGAAGGAAAGGACGCTCGCCTTGTTTGCGGCGGTGCCGATCAGCCGCAGGCCGCGGATCGACTGGAGCGCCTCGGTCGCGTAGGCGAGCAACTCGTGCTCATACGCGGCGATGGGGGCCAGGCCGATGCCATGCAGATAATCGATAGCCGCGCCGAGACCGACCGCGCCCGCGATATCGGGCGTGCCCGCCTCGAATTTCTCGGGCGCATTCTGGTAGGTCGTCTTCGCGAAGGTGACGTTGCGGATCATGTGCCCGCCGCCCTGCCACGGGGGCATGGCTTCGAGCAGCGCGGACTTGCCGTAAAGCGCGCCGATTCCGGTCGGGCCGAAAACCTTGTGGCCGGAGAAGACGAGGAAGTCGACATCGAGCGCGGTGACGTTGACCGGCATGTGGGGCGTCGATTGCGCGGCATCGACGAGCACGGGCACGCCGTAGGCATGGGAGATGGCGATGATCTGCTCAATCGGGTTGATCGTGCCGAGCGAGTTGGCCACGTGGCCGACGGAGACGAGCTTGGTGCGACCGCTGAGCAACGAGGCAAATTGGTCGAGGATGAGTTCGCCGCGATCGTTGACCGGGGCGACGCGCAGAACGGCGCCGGTCTGCTGCGCCAAAATTTGCCAGGGCACGATGTTGGCGTGGTGCTCGATCGTGGTGATGAGGATTTCGTCGCCCGCGCCGATGTTCTGGCGACCGTAACTTTGCGCCACGAGATTGATCGCCTCGGTCGTCCCACGACAAAAAACGATTTCCTTCGCATCGGCCGCGCCGACGAAATCGCGCACTTTTTCCCGCGCGCCTTCAAAGGCCCGGGTCGCGCGCTCGGCCAGTTCGTAGGCGGCGCGATGGATGTTGGCGTTGTCGCGGCTGTAAAAGTGCGAGGTGGCGTCGATGACCGATTGCGGTTTCTGGGTCGTCGCCGCGTTATCGAGGAAGATGAGCGGTTTGCCGTTCATCTTCTGGTGGAGGGCGGGAAAATCGGCGCGAATCGATTCGACATCGAAGGCCGACAACGCCGCGCCATGACCGGCGCGCGCGGGCACGCCTGGCAGACTTGCGGACTCGCTGCCGCGCAGGAAATAGAAATCGGATCCGCCGAAGGAATCGGACGTGTAGGGCAAAGAGGAAGGCGCGTTCGTGGCGGGCTTTCCGGCCTGCTCTTTCTTGTCGCGATAACAGCGCGGCTCGCCGAAGGGATAAGCCTCCTCCGAGCTCGCGGCATGACCGCCCGAGGCCGATTCCACCGGCTGGATCGTGGGCGACGAACTCACCGGCGCATCGGGATGCACCGGGGGGGCGAGTTCGCGCGCGTCCGTGGGATAGTCGCTGATTCCGTTCTCGCTCGGTGAAGCGGCGGACTCGGGTGAGTCCGTGTACGCCTCCTTCACCAATTGAGAGATAAGATCCGTCTCCGGATTAACGGGAGTAATCATAATAATTGCCCACCAAAACGTTATCGAGACGCGCGATGGAATCCTCCACCAGGACCGCCGTGGAGAAATAGCGCGTGACCAAATGCGAAGCGATCGAGTTCTCGTTCGTGCCCATGTAACGCACGGAGAGACCCGGCTCGACTTCGCCCGTGACGCCGGTCTTCTGGAGACCCACGACGCCCTGCTCGCCTTCGCCCACGCGCAGCAAGAGGATGCTGGTGCTGCCGAGGCTGCCACCCACGTTCGACTTGCCATTGATGAGGAGCTTGTCTCTGGGCACGAGCGGAACGCCACGCCACGTGATGAAGGGCGAGCCGAAAAGATTCACCGTGGGCGGCGGCACACCACGCCGGGTGCACTCGCGGCCAAAGGCGGCGATGGCTTTCGGGTGCGCGAGGAAAAAGGCCGGCTTCTTCCAGACGAGGCTGAGCAGGTCATCGAGGTCATCCGGCGTGGGCGGGCCGCTGCGCGTGGGGATGCGCTGCGACGGCGCGACTTCGCGCAGCAGCCCGAAATCGGGATTGTTGAGCAATTCCCACTCCTCCCATTCCTTCACGGCCTCGACGGTGAGGCGGACCTGCTCTCGGAGCTGATCGATCTTGTTGCTGTAGAGATCGGTCACGCGGGTGTGGGTCTGCAGCACGGTCTGGATGGTGTTTAGGTGGTACTCGCGGGGATCCTCCTCGTAATCGACGAAGGTGGTCGGGAGCTTCGGTTCGCCGCCCTGCACGGTCAGAAGGTCGATGACGCTTTCGCCGTACTCGTTCGACTTGGCCTGTGCGGCCTTGCGATGTTCCAACGCGTGATCGAGCGCATCGCGGAAAGCCTGATTCTGGCGCCATTGGTCAAGCTTCGCGCGATCCAACGTGAGCAACGTGACCGAGGTCACGGCGCGGATCGCGGGGGTTTTGCCGCCGTCGCCGACCAAGGCGTCGTCGCCGAAATAGGCGCCTTCGCCATAAAGTCCCTGGCGCAGCTTGTCGCCATGCGGGCCGGCCACGGAGGTTTCCACCTGGCCGCGCGCGATGACGATCAGCTTGGTGGCGGCATCGCCTTCCTGGGAGATGACCGTGCCGGGGGCGTGTTGTTCCACGGCGAATTCGTTGGCGAGATTTTTTACCGTCTCGTTATCGAGACCGCTGAAAAGCGGGACGTTCCGCAGCGACTTCGGCACGACGTGCGCGCGATCTCCATCCAGGTCCACGAGAACCGAGCCGGCGGGATGAACCAAGCGCTTGCGGCGATTGACGCGATAAACGCCGCCATCGATATCGACCCACGGCAGAAGCTTGTGCAGCCAGCGCGGCGTCCTCGCGGCGTTCTGCGGGACGGTTACTGTTGCGGTTGCGAGATTGCGCGCGGCGGCGGCGCCGAGGCTCAGGGAAGTGTGGGGAGTGGTGCTCATGGATGTTCTTAGTTGGGTTTAAAGGGACGTTCTTCACGTGGGGCACGTCAGGCCCCGGAAAAGAAGTTGCTCGATCGTTCCCACGTGGGATCCAATGCGAAGCGGATTCGGCAAATGCCGCCGGGAAAGGGCAGCTTCCTGATGTCAGGTGCGGATGTTTTATCGAAGTGCGTGCAATACCGCAAGAAAAAAGATTTTATAACCTCCACGTTTTCAATAAGTTATAACCAGACAATTTCAATAGATTATTTCGACTTAACGAAATGAGAGCACCGATTCGAGGGGCAAATTAGCCTGCAACTTGTTCTGGGCGATCCACTCCGGGTTATAAAGCTTCGAGATGTACTTGTGGCCCGAATCGCACAGAATCGTGACGATCGTCTGCCCCGGCCCGCGTTGTTTCGCGAAGCGGACGGCACCCGCGATGTTGATGCCGGACGAGAGGCCGAGGAAAATACCCTCCTCCGCCCGCAGTCGCTGGATGATGGTGAACGCCGTCTGGTCGTCGATGCGATAGGCTTCGTCGACCTCCAACCCTTCCAGATTTTTCGTCACGCGACCCTGGCCGATGCCCTCGGCAAACGAATCACCATCGTTCGTTTCGAGATTCTGATTTTTGAACCAAGACCACATCGCAGCGCCATAGGGATCGGCGCAAACCGCCGCCACCTGCGGGTTCTTTTCCTTCAGGTAATAGCTCGTGCCCGCGAGCGTGCCGCCGGTTCCCACCGAGGCGACGAAAGCCGTCACGCGCCCGCTCGTTTGCTCCCAGATTTCCGGTCCGGTCGTGCGATAGTGGACCTTCCAATTCGCCGTGTTGTCGAACTGATTCGCCCAGAAAAGACCGCGCTCCTCCGCGAGGCGCGCGGCCACCTTGTTGTAATTGCCGGGATCTTTGTAGGGCTTTTCCGGCACGACGATGACCTCCGCGCCGAGCGCGCGCAGCGTCTCAATTTTCGCTGGCGATTGGTTGTCGGGAATGACGATCACCGTGCGATATCCCCTGGCCTGGCCCACCACGGTGAGCCCGATGCCGGTGTTGCCCGCCGTGCCTTCGATGATGGTCGAGCCGGGCTTGAGCTCGCCTTTGATTTCCGCCGCCTCGATGATGCCGAGCGCGGTGCGGTCCTTCACCGATCCGCCCGGATTCATAAATTCGGCCTTGCCGAGAATTTCGCAGCCGGTCAATTCCGACAGGCGATGCAGCCGGATGAGGGGAGTGTTGCCGATGAAATGGGAGACGCCGTGGTAGCTCATGGATGGTAATCCTGCGCGCGAAGGTGCCGAGCCGATTCAGGCCCGCGGAATTTCGAGCGGCTGGGAAAAGCGGGAACGTTGCGTTCGCTCGATTTGGACGACTTTCGAGTCCTGCACAATGATTTCCACCGAGCCGTAATCGAGCCCGGCCAGCGCGCGCAAGATGCGTCGAACCACCTCGGCCTCGTCCGGCGCGGGCGGTTCCATTCTTTCCGCTATTTTCAGCTTGGGTTTGCTTGATTCTTCGAGCAGTTCCGTTTTCGCAGGCACGCAAACACGATAATGTCTATCGAATCAGTTTGCAATCTCCTTCTTCGGAGGCTTTACTCAAATAAATGGACGAATCGTGGAAGCAAATCATCACCGACGTGGTCGCGTCCTATGAACACCTGGGCGGGCTTAACAACCAGGGCGTGCAGAACATGCCCTCGAAGCGGGCGGTGGGTCAGATTTGCGAGGATCTCCTGCGCATTCTTTTTCCCGGCTTTCACGATGACGACGCGATCCATGAGCACACGATTTACGACCTGACGGAAGAACGGCTTTTCACAGTGTTGAAGCGGCTCGAGGTCCAGGTCCGCAAAAGCGTCCGCATTGGCGATCCGCACCGGCCCACGGGCCGCACGAAACCGATCCTGCTTAAGTTCTGCAAGGACCTGCCGGAAATCCGCGAGCTGCTGCATACCGATATCCAGACCGCTTACGAGGGCGACCCGGCCGCGCTCAGCCGCGAGGAAATCATCCTCTCCTATCCCTGCATCGAGGCCATCTCCATCCAGCGGCTCGCGCACCGGCTCTATCAATCCGAAGTGCCCATCATCCCGCGCATGATGACCGAGTGGGCGCATGGCCGCACCGGCATCGACATCCATCCCGGCGCGCGCATCGGGTCGCACTTTTTTATCGATCACGGCACGGGTGTTGTCATCGGCGAGACGTGTCGCATCGGGAATCGCGTGAAGCTTTATCACGGCGTGACGCTCGGCGCGCGCAGCTTTGCCAAGGATGACAAGGGGCAGATCGTGAAGGGCACCAAGCGCCATCCCGAAGTGCGCGACAACGTGACGATTTATCCGAACTCGACCATTCTCGGCGGGGAAACGGTGATCGGCGAGAACTCGACCATCGGCGCGAATGTTTTTCTCATGCACAGTGTGCCTGCCAACTCGCTCGTCGTGCACGAGCCGAAGCAGCTTTCCATTCTCGATAAATCGGGAAAAGCCGCGACAGCCAAGGAAGCGCCGCTCGAGTGGTCGATCTGAAAACTTAGGATGAAATCGCTCGTCGCCTTCCTCCTCGCCACCGCTCTGGTCTTCATTTCCCCGACTTCGGCCAAGACCGTGTCGCTGCTCAATGTCTCGTACGATCCCACTCGCGAGTTGTACCAGGACTACAACCAGGCCTTCGCCGCCTACTGGAAAAAGCAGACGGGCGATGAGGTCACGGTCAGCCAGTCGCACGGCGGGTCGGGCAAACAGGCGCGCGCGGTGATCGATGGCCTGAAGGCGGATGTGGTCACGCTCGCGCTTTCGGCCGACATCGATGCCATTGCCAAGACGAAGCTCATCGCGAGCGACTGGGAGTCACGCTTGCCGAATGACAGCTCGCCCTATACATCGACCATCGTGCTCGTCGTGCGCAAGGGGAATCCGAAGGGGATCAAGGATTGGAACGACATCGTGAAAACGGGCGTCGAGGTGGTAACGGCCAATCCGAAGACGGGTGGCGGTGCGCGCTGGAATTACCTGGCCGCCTATGGCTACGCGCTCAACACGAATGCCGGCGACGAGAGCAAGGCGACGGCGTTCATCAAGGCGCTTTATGGCAACGTCAAGGTGCTCGATTCCGGCGCGCGCGGATCGACCATCACCTTTGTCCAGCGCGGGCAGGGCGATGTGCTCATCGCGTGGGAGAACGAGGCGCTGCTGACAGTCAACAAGCTGAGCCCGGGGCAATTTGAGATCGTCTACCCCTCGCAAAGCATCCTGGCCGAGCCGCCGGTGGCGGTGGTCGATGCCAACGTGGATCAAAACGGCACGCGTGAGGTGGCGACCGCTTACCTGAAGTATCTTTATTCAGCGGAAGGCCAGGAAATTGCGGCGCGCAATTTCTACCGTCCGCGCGATGCCGCCCTGCTGACCAAGTACGCTACTCAGTTTCCCACCCTGAAACTTTTCACCGTGAAAGAGCTCTTCGGCGGCTGGGCCTCGGCCCAGAAGAAACACTTCAGCGATGGTGGAATCTTCGATCAAATTTACGGCACTCCGGCCCCCGCCAAGTAGGCCCTGATGATCGCATCCGGTTGACCCAGATGCTGCTGCTATTGGCTTGCCTTGGCCGAAGCGATGGAGGCCACGGGCGCGCTGACGGTGAAGCTTTGACCCGTGAACGGATCGCGGAACGACTGCGCGTAGTTGCCGTTCTGCACCTTGAAGGTAAACGTGCTGAAGGGCGAGTGGACATAGCCGAATTCGTCCAGCTTGCCCGTTGGCAGGGAGGTCGCGGAGGGCGCAATGGGTGAGGGCGCCGGCGCAGGAGCCGTGGCGTGCACGATGAAAGGCTGGCCGGAGGTTGGATCGTAAAAGACCTGGCCGTTGGCGACTGTCGCCGGCTTGAACGTGGAAGTGGAGTACGGCGAATGGACGAAACCGAATTCATCGAGCTTGCCCGCCGGCAAAGGGCCCGTCGGCGCGGCGGCAGGATTCCCCGCTGGCGTGGAAGGCTGGGCCGCATCGGGCGTCGGCCCATTCGCACTGGGATAAACTGAGCCTACATAGGAGCTGTCCGAATCGAACCCGATCGGATAGGACGCGTAGCCATAGTAAGGCGCGTAGCCATAATTAGGGGCGTAGCCAAAGCCCCCGCCGTAAAAACCATGGCCGCGTCCGCCAGAGAACGAATGGTAGCCGCCACAATAACCGCCCCCGCGAAATCCAGCACCACAGGCACCCACGTGCGCAGAAAACGAAACGCCCGCGTGGCAGGGCAGAGCGGCCAACGCGGCCCAGGCGCAAAGCCAGACTAATTTTTTCATGGCCCTTCAGTCTACTGCTCCTGAGGCCGGGCCGCAACCGGGAACAGTTGCGCATCGGTTTCGTTTGCCCTAAGTACCTTGGTGTTGAATCGTGAATCTCGATCGCCCTCAGCCATGATCCACCCATCCCTGTTTCCGCTCCTGGCCCTGAGCCTCATCGGTGCGGTCGCGCCTGCGCGGGCTGCCGATACCAACCCCGCTCCGGCGCCCGAGCCGCCGCCTGGTTCGCCCTCGGGAATCGTCGGCGTCAAGAAAGCCGATACGCGGCAAATTCATTGGACGGCCTATTACATCACGCCGGCCCGGATGGCAGCAGAGGGGAAGGGTCGCCAGGTCAAGTACACGAACCTCCAGGGGGAGACGACGAAGATCTGGGTGACCAAGGAATGCTACGACCAGGCCGAGATCGAGGCTGCCGCGG
>CAZZWT010000004.1:0-26820 GCA_964657775.1 uncultured Candidatus Methylacidiphilales bacterium
GTGAGGTGCGCGCCGCGGCTCCACGCGATGCCGCGCGGCACGGCGGCGAGGTGCGACTGCGCTTGCGCGAGCGGGCAGAGCTCGCTGGCGCCAAGGAAATCAGCGATGGGCTGGAGGAAGCGCGGGTTCGGCGCGTTGTAGGCGGCGAAGGGGACGGCCTGCGTGGCCTCGCTCCCGACGACCGAGGCGCTGACGCCGAAGAGGGGAAAGCGCAGCGCGGGCGGCGCGACGCGGGCGAGCCGGGCAGCGAGGCGCTTGAGCGGGGGGATGCGGTCACTCATGGATGCCTTCATTCGGGTGGCCTGGGCTATTTGTTGCCCGGGTGACCTCGCAGCGGCGAGGGCACAGGAAGCGATCTGTTGACCGCGAGCCAAGGATACGCTTTCTGTCGCTCCGCCCAGCCTTCGCGACCCGGACAACAAGTAGCCCGGGCCACCCAAACTTTCCTGGCGCGGCGAGGGCTTCCATGCGGATGCTCGCCGTCACAGTTACGCCTCGCGGATGGCCTGGGCGAGTTGCGCGACGACGTAGTCCTGCTGCTCGGTCGTGAGCTCGGGAAACATGGGCAGCGAGATCATCGAGTTGGCGTGCGCGACGGCATTGGGGAAATCGGCCTCGGTGTGCTTCTTGTAGGCGTAGGCGCCGAGGAATGGCACGGCCTTCGGGTAGTGCACGAGGTTATCGACGCCGGCGGCGGAGAGGCGCTCGCGCACCTTGTCGCGGTTGGCCACGCGGACGGCGTAGACGTGATACGAGTGGTCGCTGCCCGGCGCGGTGGCGGGCGGCGTGATGCCGAGTTTGCTGAGGAGCGCGTTGTAGCGCGCGCCGTGGGCCTTGCGTTCGCTGACCCAGCGTGGCAGGTGATTCATCTTCACGTTGAGCACGGCGGCCTGGAGTCCATCGATGCGGCTGTTGCGGCCGGGGATGTCGTTGTCGTACTTGCTGAGCGCGCCGTGATTGCCGAGGCGTCGCAGGTAGGTGGCCAGCTTTTCATCCGCCGTGGTGAACGCACCGGCATCGCCATAGGCTCCGAGATTCTTGCCCGGATAAAAGCTGAAGCAGCCGATGTCGCCCGATGTGCCGACGTGGCGTCCCTTATAGAAGGTGCCGGTGGCCTGTGCGCAGTCCTCGACGACCTTGAGGTTGTGCTGCTTCGCGAGCGCGAGGACCTCGTCCATCGGCGCGGCCTGGCCGAAGATGTGGACGGGCATGACGGCCTTGGTGCGCGGCGTGATCTTGCGCGCGGCGTCGGCGAGGTCGAGCGTGTAGAACTCGGGATGGCTGTCGACAAAGATGGGCTCGGCGCCGAGGTGCGTGGCCGCAGTGGCGGTGGTGAGCCAGGTATGCGCGGGGACGAGGACTTCGTCGCCCGGGCCGATGCCGAGGGCCTGCAGCGCCATCTCGAGCGCGTCGCTGCCATTGGCGCAATTGACCACGAACGGTGAACCGGTGTACGCGGCAAAGCGCGCTTCGAAATCGCGGACATCTTGCGGCAAGATGAAGGAGGCGTTGGCCGCGATGCATTCCATGGCGGGAAGCATCTCGGGCTTGAGGAATTGGAACTGCGCGCGGAGATCGAGGAACGGGACTTTCACAGGAGGGTGATTTAAGCGCGGATCGGGGGCGGAGGCAATGCGTGAAGCAGCCATGCCGCGATGGACGGCGCGGAGGCCTTTCGTAACGCGCCCGTTTTCTTCTCCCTCACAACTCCATGCGCCTCAGGGCGGTCTGCTGGTGAATTTCCCTCGGTACGCTGGCGTTGCGGGCGCGGCCTTCCACCCAATTGCGCAGGCGGCTGATTTGTTCGTCCATCGTTTTGGCCAGCGGCACCGTTTGCGAAAGCGTCTCCAAAATGATTTCCGTGGTGATGTCCTGCTGCGCGTAAAAGGCGTCGTAAAGCGCGCTGTTGATTGCCTCCTCAATTTCCGCGCCGCTGCAATCCTTGGCGTGCTCGGCCAGCGCGGCGACGTCGAAATTCGCCACATCGCGGCCGCGCTTGGTCAGGTGAATGCGGAAAATTTCCTCGCGCTCCGTCACGCTGGGGAGATCGACGAAAAAGATTTCGTCGAGGCGGCCCTTGCGCAGCAACTCGGGCGGCAGATGGGAAATATCGTTGGCCGTGGCGACCACGAAGACGGGCGCGGTTTTTTCCGAAAGCCAGGTGAGGAACGTGCCAAACACGCGCGCCGTCGTCCCGCCATCCGACGCGCCCGAGCCCTGCGAACCGGCGAACGCTTTGTCGATTTCATCCACCCACAAAATAGCGGGCGCGACCGACTCGGCCACGGCGATGGCACGGCGCACATTTTCCTCCGACGAGCCGACGAGGCTGCCGAACATGCGCCCCATGTCGAAGCGGAGCAGCGGCAATTGCCACCGCGTGGAGACCGCCTTGGCGCACAGGCTCTTGCCGCAACCCTGCACGCCGAGCATGAGAATGCCCTTGGGCGCCGGCAGGCCGAAGGCGCGCGCTTCCTCCGTAAAGGCCGACGCGCGTTTATCGAGCCAGTCCTTCAGCACGACCATGCCGCCGACATGGGCGAAGTTTTCCTCCGTGGCGTAATACTCGAGCAGGCCGCTCTTGCGGATGATCTGTTGCTTCTCCGCGAAGACCTCTCCCACGTCATCGCCGCTCAATCGCTCCGATTTGACGATAATCTTGGCGAAGACATTTTCCGCCTCGCCGAGTGTGAGGCCGAGCGAGGCCTGCAGCAGCCGCTCGCGTCCCGCCGCGTCGAGGTCGAGCGTGACCTGCTTGAGTTGGCTCACGTCCAGGATGATCTTGTCGAGCAGGATGCTCAGGTCCTCGCGCGTGGGCAGCGGATAATTCAGGACGGTGACTTCCTTCTCCAACTCGCAGGGAATTTCCAGCACGGAGGAGACGATGAGGATGCTCTTGAAACTGTTCTTCAGGTGGAGCGCGATTTCCTTCAGCTTGCGCACGACGGCGAAATTGTTCTTGGCCAGGAAGGGATGAAAATCCTTGAAGATGAAGATGGCCGGCTCGACGTGCTCGATGACGAGATCGAGCGCGAGCAGCGGATCCTTCGTCGCGGGGCTGCGGCTTTTCTGCGACTGGATGGAAGTGCCGGCGGGGACGACGCCGGTGTTGAAACTCCACTCGAAGACTTTCTTCTGCCGCTTCTGCGCGATTTCCATCACATCCTGCTGCACGCGCATTTCCTCGCCGGTGATGATGTAGATGATCGGGTACCGCGCGCGGATCAGAGTTTCGAGTTCGTGTTGGAAGGTCATGATTAATCGGAGATGGTGCGGAGGTCAGCGCGCATTGAAACTTCGCGAGGAGCAGGGGCGTTCCCAAGTGAAACTTGGGAACGAGAGGCGGTCGCGCGCTCGCGCAGTTCGAGATTGTCGGGCATGATTTCGGCGAGCAACCCTGCCATCGCGGGGGTAAGGTTATGGACCAGGATTTTCCCATCGCCCAAAATGAGCAGCTCGGTCGTTTCCGGTTTTTCGTTCATGAGATGAGATTTAGTTCGAGTTCCCGCGCCAGGCCAAACGCCGCTTCGCTTTCACGGGTGGAAATGCCCGCCATCAAGTCCGCATGGCGCGCCGTTTTCCACGCGGGCCAGAAGCCGGTGCGCAGGTTGATCTTAGTGCCCGGCAACTCCGCGGCGAGCCATTCCGCGACGGGTCGCCAGCAACACTCGAGGTGGCCGGGCATGAGCAGGTGACGGACGATCAGCTCGCCATCCCGTGCGGCCCAGAGGAGATTTTCGCGCACGACGTGGGTGTAGTTGGGGATTTTCGCCAGCCGTTGCGCGCAGTCATCGTTGCCGAATTTGAAATCGGCGAGGTAGACATCGAAAAGGCCGGCGATCAATTCGCGGGCCTGGGCGGAGCCGTGCGCGTTGGTCTTATAGATAAGCTTAGCGGTGTCGGGAAGATGCGAGACCAGCTCCAGCACATCGGGCAGATGAATCGTCGGTTCGCCGCCGAGAATCATGATCGAGTTCGCGCCTTCCCGCAGCGCGTTCTTCGCTCGCATCGCCATGGACTTCGCCTCAAATTCCTGGCCCGCGCGCGGATTCCAGCTCGACGCGCCCGTGATGCAGAAATCGCAACGCAGGTCGCAACCACTCAGCGCGATCGCGAAGGTGGGGATCAACTCGAGTTCGTCCGAGACTTCCGTTTGCGCCGAAAAGAATCGCGCGCTGGGCCCGGCATGACATGGGCCGGTCTCGCCGACCAGCCGGTTGATGCCGCAATCATGCGCGCAGAACCGGCACTCGGCCAAAAGAGAGCGAGCGAGCTTGGCTCGTTCCGCCGCGACGGCGGAGCGGTTCGCGATTCTCCGCGTGGATGCTTCACCGGCCAGGGCATTTTCAACTATGGCGCGCATATTGGGTGGCCCGACGGAGGTGCTGCACCGTTTGCCCCCCAACATTTTAAACTCCCAAGCATAGGCAATCACAACCCGAGCAGTTTCTTCCACCACGAGCCCGCCGCCGGCACGGGGCCGAGCGACTCCTGCAGCCGCTGGGCAATCTGCGGCGGCACCACCGTTTGCGCGGCGTCGAACTGCAGCAACGCGTCCGAATCCGCAAAATCCTGCGCGGCGTGCGAGCCCGTGTGCTGCTGTTGCGATGCGGACAGATTCTCTTCTGAATGGTGTTCGCGTTTCATGGTCGGGCTTTCTCCGGTATGGTTTCAAACTGGGCGGCGAACGCTTTTCTAGCGCGATGCAGCTTCCCGCGCACGGCATCCGCCGATTGGCCAACAAGCGTGCCGATCTCCTCGTAACTTAATTCCTTGTCGGCCACAAGCAACAGCAACAGCCGGTATTCGCCCGGCAGCGCGTCGAGCGTCTTCTGGATGCGCTGGCCGAGCTCTTTGATTTCCAGCACGCGCAGGGGTGAGTCGGTCTGCGCGGGCAGACCGTTCCACATCGCCTCGTCATCGTGCGTGTGGACGTTCCGCTCGTGCCACGATTGCGAGATGTTCTGGCAATGGTTGATCGCGATGCGGTACAGCCACGTGCGCATCGCGGCTTGGCGGCGGAACTGGTCCATCTTGCGGAACGCCTTGAGGAAAACGTCGTGCGTGGCGTCCTCCGCGCGCTGCGGATCGCCGAGCAGACGCAGCGTGAGGTAATAAATCGCGCGGCTGTGCTCGACGTAAATGGCGGTGAATTCCGGCGACGCCAAATCCACCGCCGGCACGGTCGCCGCTTGGGACTCTTGAGGCCCGGAATCGTTCATAAGAGTTTGCACTGTCGATTAGACAGGGCAGCCTGGGAAATGTCACGCCAGCCCCGGCTTTTATTGCGGCGTGACCCGGAGGCGGATTTCACTAAGATCCGCTAGGGTCAAAACGGGGATGAAAACGACAATTCGCATCGGGAGAAACTGCGCGCTTCTCCTCTGGTTTTTGGGACATGGGGCTGCGGCCTCAGGCCCGGCTGGCGGCATTTCGTTTGATGGCAGCCTTGGGCCCGCAGCGACTTTGACCGGGCCGAATTACCTGATCCGCGCCGATATGGGGCGGCAGGTGGGCGCGAATCTTTTTCACAGTTTCAACCAGTTCAACCTGGCCAGCGGCGAAACGGCGAACTTTTCCTCGCTCGGCAGCACGGGGCCGATCAGCACCATCATCGCGCGGGTGACGGGCGGAACGTCGTCCATTAATGGGACGATCACATCGGACATCTCGGGTGTGAATCTCTTTCTGCTGAATCCGGCGGGAATCATCTTCGGCGCGAACGCGCAGGTGAATATTACCGGCGCCTTCGCCACGGGTACGCCAGACTATATCAAGATGGCCGATGGCGGCGTTTTCCACACCAGCCTGGGCGGCAACGATGTGCTGACAGCGGCGACGGTCAGCGCCTTCGGGTTCGTCAATAGCGCACCGCAACCGGTGCAGTTCACCCAGAGCCATCTCGCCTTTGCCACCGGGGCCGCCGCAACGGTCATCGGCGGCGATATCACGTTTGATGGCGCGACGATCTCCGCTCCCGGCGGACACGTGGCGATCTATAGTGCGCGCGGTGCGGGCGAAGTGGCCTACGCTGCGACGAATCATACCGCGCCGTTTGGCGTTTCGACGGTCAGCGCGTTCGGCAACGTGACGCTGCAAAACGAGGCGCGGGTGGCGATCGGCAGCGCGCAGGGCGGCGGCCATGTCGTCATCCGCGGTGGCGTGATGGTGGTGCAGGGCGGTTCGCAGGTGACGTCCGTCAATACCGGCCCGGCGGCGGGGGGCAGCATCCATGTCGATGCCACGGCGTTGTCGCTGCTCGATAATTCTTCCATCCAGACCTCCGCGAGCTCGAGCGGCCAAGCGGGCGAGATTGATCTCTCGGTCAGCGGCGCGACGCAGATTTCCAATCGCGGGCTGGTCGCCTCGGTCACGAATTCCGCGGGCCAGGCCGGCGACGTGACCTTGGCCACGCTGACGCTGGCGCTCGATGGCTCGGCCTCGCCCGGTTTCTTCACCGGCATCACCTCGGCCACGAATCCGGGCGCGACCGGAGCAGGCGGCCACGTCTCGGTTACGGCGAGCGGCGCGATCACCATCGCGGGCGGCGGCGAAATTTCGGCTGATACCTACTCCGCGGGGCACGCCGGGGAAGTCACCGTCCAGGCGCAATCGCTGAGCATCGATGGCTCGGCCTCGCTCAATTTTTTCACTGGCATTTCGTCGGCCTGCAACACGGGAGCGACCAATGACGGCGGCAGCATCCAGCTCGCTATCGCGGGCGATCTCTCCATCTCGCAGCTCGGCGAAATCTCCACCTCCACGCACGGCGCGGGCAACGCGGGCAACATTAGCGTGCAGGCCGATTCGCTGGAGATCGCGGGCTCGCCCACGGTGCAGCGGCTCACCGGCATCGCGACGGTGGCCTCGGCAGGATCGGGTGGGCACGGCGGCAATATCACGCTCGATATCGCGCACGATATTTCCATGACGCAAGCGGGCGAAGTCTCCGCCGATACGCGCACCGCCGCGTCTGGTGGCGACATTACGCTGCACGCGGGATCAATGACGCTGGACGGCTCGCTGACGCCGGATCGCTTCACCGGCGTGACCTCGAGCACGGGCTCGCCGACCGGCGCCGCCTCGACCGGCCATGGCGGCAACATCAGCGTCACGATCGATGACCTGCTCTTCTGCACCGGGACGGGTGGGATCGAGGAACAAACTTTTTCCAGCGGCAACGCAGGTCAGTTGAGCGTGAACGTCGGAGGCACGTTGATGCTCTCCAACGCCGGCTTCGTGGCGGGCGATACGTTTGGCAATGGCGATGCCGGCTCCGTCACGGTCCTCGCGCGCACCATCGCCATCGACGGGGCGGGGCCTTTCGGCGCCAGTTCCAATTCCGGCGATGTGACCGGCATTGCCTCGAATGCCGATAAATTTTATCACGCCGACGGAACGGGAAATGGCGGCAGCGTTTCCGTCACCGCGACCGATTCGATTTCAATCGTGAACGGCGGAGAAATTTCCGCGCTGACCGAGACGCAAGGCACCGGTGGCAGTGTGAACGTGCAGGCGCCGGGCGCGGTCAGTGTTTCCGGCGCGGGATCGAAGATCAGCTCTTCCAGCACGAATCCCGATGATGTGACTCTCACGCCGGGCACAGCAGGCAGCGTCACGATGGATGTAGGGACGCTCACGCTCGATGATCACGGCACGGTGGCGACCTCGGCGACGGCGGCGGACGCGGGCTCGATCGACATCACCGCGAGCGACACGGTGAACATCCTGAATGGCGCGAGCATCTCCACCTCGGCCGGCGCGAATGGCGGTAGCATCGGCTTGAAGGTGGCGCAATTGGTCTATCTGTTTCACGGCGAGATCGACGCCAGCGCCGGCGTGCTAAAGCAGGCGGGCATCGCGGGCCGGGGCGGCAACATCGTGATCGATCCCCAATTCGTCGTACTGGACCACGGCCTGATCACCGCCAACGCCGCCGAGGGCCAGGGCGGCAACATCAGCATCTTCACGCCCAATTTCCTGAACAGCAACTCAAGCATCACCGCGACCGGCTCGACCGATGGCACCATCACCATCTCCTCGCCCGACCTGGACTTGAGCGGATCGCTCTACAGCCTGCCCGCGAAATTGGTCAGCGACGAAAACCGCCTGCGCGAAAGATGCGCCCGTGCGATCAATCACGAGTTCAGCAGCCTCATCGTTGTGGGCCGCGGCGGGACCGAAGCGGCACCGGAAGAACTCCAGCCCGATTTCGGCACGGACGCGGAAGTCCGCTGAGTCCTTCCAATCAAACCTGCGCGAAAAAATAGCCGCCCCAAAGCCAGACGTAAGTCATCACGCCCTTGCCGAAGTCCTCATCGATTCGACGTCTCGCTGTCTAATAACCAACCGAAAAGCGCTGTCGGGGATGCGCGTGCTTTTCCAACTCATCAACCATCGCAATCGCGTAGTCCTCCATTGAGATGCGGCTTTCGCCTTTTTCGTTGGCCACGAGGTTGTCCTTGCCCAGGCGGAAGACGCCGGTGCGCTGTCCTGGCTCGAAATACCCCGCCGGGCAGAGGGAGGTCCAATCGAGATCGGAGGCTTTCAGAATTTCCAGCGCCTCGCGATGCGCGAGTGCAATTGGTTTCCACTCTTCCGGCAGGTAACCGGAATCGATGAGTTGGACGCCCGGCGCGACTTCCAAACTTCCGGCCCCGCCGACCATGAGCAAGCGCTGGACACCGCCTTGCTTGAGCCCGGCCACGAGCTTTTCAGTTGCGCCGACGAGGTCGCCGGGGGCATGTATTCCTGGGCCATAGGCACTGACCACCGCCTCGGTTCCGCGGACAGATTCGGCCACCTGAGCGACATCGGATAAATCGCCCTTGCGAACGGTCAAACCGGCTTGAGGGGATAGCTTGGCGGGATCGCGAACGATCGCCGTAACCTGATGCCCGCGCGCCAGCAGTTCTTTGAGAATACGGGCACCAGCCTGACCGGTCGCGCCGAAGAGTGTGACATTCATTTTGGTATGGAGTTGAGTTTTAGACCGGTTGGGGTGGAGTCAAAGTGGCCCACCGTTCCACAATTTTCTTGTTGGCGAAGCGCCACAGGACGAACCCATGAAATTCGATCTTCTGTCCGGTGGCTGTATCCGTCGCCTGCCAGGAGTTGCGGACCATGACTTTGTCGCCCTCGGCGAGGATGTCTTCGACGGTGACGTGAAGGTCGGGCCATCGACGGTACGCGGCCTCCATCATCGTTTTGGCCGCTTGCGCTCCGACCGCGACGCCGCCGGGCTCATCGTGATCGAGAAAATCCTCGCTAAAGTTTTTCAGGGCCACCTCGGATTTCTTCCGGTTCACGAAATCCTCGAAATGATTTTGGACAAAAGTTTTCATGTCTTCGAGGCTAAATCCGGGATCGGTCTTGGCCGGGACGACGGGAGTTTGATTAGTCATGGAGGGTCTTTTACATTAAGGTCGAGTGACAACGCTAAGTTGAACGATCGTATCTTTTTGTCTAGTAGGCACTTTTTTAATACCAAGGCGTGGCCATGAAAATGTTACCTGTTCTTAACTCGAAGAATTGCCCGGTCACCCATGCCATTCGACTCATGGGCCGGAGATGGAAGCCGCTTGTGCTTTATTATCTCGGGCCTGCGCCCTTGCGTTTCAGCGAGCTTCGCAGATGCATCCCCGAAGCCACCCAAAAAATGCTGACGCAAACGCTTCGTGAACTGGAGAAAGACGGCTTGGTGAACCGCAAAGCGTATCCTCAGGTGCCGCCCAAGGTCGTGTACTCCATCACGCGTTACGGTCGCACGCTCGAGCCCATCCTTTCCGCGCTATGTGTCTGGGGAAAAAAGGATTTTAAACGCCGATCGGCGCGAGGCGGCGAATGAGAGAAATCGTTCTTGTTTGGCTCGACAAATCAAACCGGATGGGCTTATGCAATCCGGGCACGTGAAGATTATCTCTCGCGCTCAATAGGAAAGATGGAGGGCCGCACGGGCGGTCGATGCAGCAATTTGTTCGGCGGTCGCTTTGTTCTTCACGGCGCGCGAAAGGGTGAGGCCGCCGGCCAGCAGGCCGAGGAAAGCCCAGGCCCTCTCCAGACGCTCGGGCTTGGCGACCCGGTTAAATCCATGGGCGATGGTCGTCGCCAAGGCGAGCATTTCGGCGTCGTAAAGGGAGCGCGTCTTGCCGTCCGAGCGTTCGATTTCCGGACTCAGCGTCGGGAGCGCGCAGGTTTCCGCCAGGTCGCAACTGCGCTTGGCTCCGAGATAAAAAGCGACGAAAGGCTTTACCCAGTCCTCGCCGTGTTTGATTTGGAAGGACTTGATCCCTTGGTGCAATTCTTCAAGTCCGGCCAACAAAGCGGCACGAAACGCCTCGGACTTTGACGGAAAGTGCCCATAAAATGCGCCGGAGGTCAGCCCAGCTTCCTTGGCCAGGCCATCGACCCCGATTCCAGCAAACCCGCGGGAGCGAAAGCCGCGCCCCACCGCCTTCAGAATTCTGGCGTGGCTTTCCTGTCGATGTTCTGGCTTGTAGCGCATGCTTTTACATAACGACCGTTCTTTTATTTTGACAAGGATTTCTTTATAAGATAGCGTTCGTGATATAACGGTCGTTATGTTACGGCCATTACCATCACAAATAACCAAGAAAGATATGAGCAATGAGCACCAAAGCATTCGTTTACACGGAAGTCCAAATCTCGGTTCCCTTCGATCAGGCACCCTGGCGCGAACTGAACCCGATCCTGAAAACGCAACCCGGCCTCGTGAACAAAACTTGGCTGAGCGGCGATCAGAACAACTCGGTCGGAGGGTTTTACGAGTTTGATTCTCTGGAGAACGCGCGCCGATTCGCCTACGACTACTTCCCGGGTGAAGCCCGCAAAATCGGCGCGGCCTTCACGACCCGGGTCTTCGACGGAAATGTCGTTGAGGAGGCGAGCCGCGAATTGAATTCCCCGCACTTCGTCTAGTTAACGCCCTAACCATCCCCTCTTCATGCCGGAGGAGGGGATGCGAAGGTCAACTCAAGCAGCCCGTTCGGAGAGGCCTCCAGTAAGGAGCACGAGTTAGTTAACTTGTCCGCGCGCGTGGACAGCGCCAAAAATGCAGATGTCGCCCATCTTATCGGTTAGCCGGCGCAAGGGGTAGGGTCGGTCAGCGTCGGCAGGATCTCGGATCAAATATCCCGACCTTTCTTGCCGACAATGACGACGAAGTGGTAGGCGCCGTCAGGTAGCGGAATCACCACGATCACGGGGTTTCCGGAAAGAAGGCTGGTGTCGATGAGATCGTAGGAAGCGCTGCCGTTGTAGACCAATTTAAAGCGGCTCGGTTCAATCGCGGGCACGGCGTTCCAGTCGATGTACCCTTCTTTATCCAAGCCCCCGTTACGGGTCAGGAAATCGTCAAGCCGATCGGGGTTCGTTTTGACTCCGTAAAAAGCCGCCACCATTGCGCCGGAGGTAACGGCGCAACCCTCGTCACCTAGTGTGTCGGTGGATAACCCAAGCCTAAGCCTGCCCCACCGAGGATCATCCTGCGCAAAAGCGGGCACCGCGATTTCCACCCGATGTTCAAAGTATCGCCCGCCAATGCTTGCAATCGAGCTCATCTCGTCGGCATCAGCGCACGACACAAGGCTCGTGCCCAACGTGAAGGCGGCCAGAAGAAATCTCGCAAACATGAGGGAATGTATATCGTCTTGCTACTTCGGCAAATCCCCTATTGCGAAGAGGGCATCCGCTTCGATGTCATCGGTACAGGCGCGGCAACGGCACGCGGAGTAGACCGCCCAGCGAGAAGTTTTTCCCGGCACCGAACTCCTAGCCAAAGAATTCTCACGATAGGTACGGCGATGGGATCAACCTTCTTTTCGCGTCGCGGGAGGTTGCGGCGCCATTGGACTGCGACGCCCCTCGCCCCCAAGTTTGGTTTGGGCTTACCCGGGCGCAACTTTACGCCTGACTGAACAGGTGGATGCCGTCCGCCATTTGTGGCATAACTGTCCTCAGAATGGCTTACCTAGTCACAATCAAGGGCCGCACCCACCGCTTCGCTAATCTGGCCACGCTGCTGGCTAAAGCGACGCCGTTACGCTCCGGTGACCAGCTTGCCGGGCTGGCGGCGTTGTCGATGGAGGAACGGGCCGCGGCCCAGGTTTGCCTGGCGGAAATTCCGCTCACGCAGTTTCTCGCGGAACCGGTGATTCCCTACGAGGACGATGAGGTTACGCGGTTGATCATGGACAAACACGATCCTGCTGCCTTTGAGCCCGTCCGAGGATTGAATGTCGGTGAGTTCCGGGACTGGCTGTTGCGCTACGAGACGGATGCCCCGATTTTGGCAGCCTTGGCCCGGGGACTGACCCCCGAGATGGCGGCGGCCGTCAGCAAGCTCATGGGTAATCAAGATCTGATTCTCGTCGCCAGCAAGATTCGGGTCGTCACGCGCTTTCGCAACACCTTGGGTCTGCCGGACACGCTCGCCGTGCGACTCCAGCCCAACCATCCCACGGATGATCTCCGAGCCATTGCGGCAGCTATTCTCGATGGACTTATGTACGGTTGCGGTGACGCGGTCATCGGAGTCAACCCGGCCACCGACAGCCCGGCGGTTTGCGCCGACTTGCTGCGCCTGATTGACCAGCTGATCCGCGACTATGAGATCCCCACCCAGTCGTGCATTCTCGCGCATGTGACCACTACCCTTCGGTGCATCGAAGCCGGAGCGCCGGTCGATCTCGTTTTTCAGTCGATTGCCGGCACGGAGGCCGCCAACAAGTCGTTCGGTGTGGGACTCGGCCTGCTCGGTGAGGCCTATCAAGCTGCCCTGTCCCTTCGTCGCGGTACGCTTGGAGAAAACGTGATGTATTTTGAGACCGGACAGGGTTCCTGCCTCTCCGCCAACGCCCACCATGGGGTTGATCAACAAACCCTCGAAGCCCGTGCCTATGCCGTCGCGCGCGAATTTCGGCCCCTGCTGGTCAATACCGTGGTTGGCTTTATTGGTCCGGAATATCTCTATGACGGCAAGCAGATCATTCGCGCCGCCTTGGAAGATCACCTTTGCGGCAAACTTCTCGGGCTCCCGATGGGCTGCGACGTTTGCTACACTAACCACGCTGAGGCCGACCAAGACGACATGGATACCCTCATGACCTTGCTGGCTGTGGCCGGCTGCAACTACATGATGGGAGTGCCGGGTGCGGACGACATCATGCTCGGGTACCAATCCACCAGCTTCCATGACAGCCAGTATTTACGCCAAGTAGTCGGCCGGCGGCCCGCGCCGGAATTCGAAGCCTGGCTGCAGCGGATGTCCATAGTCGATGCCAATGCCCGGCTCCTTCCCGCGACGAAAAGGCATGCGCTCATTGCGCCCCAACTTGCCCGGCTTTAGTTAACGATACCGCTCAACTTCCATGTCTGATCCTTGGGAACCTCTCCGGCGCTTAACCCCGGCGCGAATTGCATTGGGACGCGCCGGCGGCAGCTTGCCCACCCGTGAACTTCTGAACTTTCGTCTGGCCCATGCCCGTGCCCGTGATGCTGTTCAGGCCTCCTTTGACATGGCAGGTTTGGCCGATCGTTTGCGTACGCTCTCCGAAGTCATTTGCCTAAAAAGTGCGGCCACGACGCACGCTGAATTCCTACGCCGCCCGGACTTGGGGCGGCGCTTGTCGAGCTTAAGCCGGGAAGAGCTTGCCTCGGGCCAGTCCACCGAAATCAACGCAGCCGTGGACCTGGTAATCATTATTTCCGACGGCCTGTCGAGCGTAGCGGCCATGGAACATGCGCCTTTGGTCCTCGATGTCCTCGTGCCCTTGGTAAAGGAGATTGGCTGGGAGCTCGCGCCTCTCATCGTGGCCCGCCACGGCAGAGTGGCGCTGCAGGACGAGATTGGCGAACGAATGGGTGCACGATTGAGCCTCATCTTATTGGGAGAACGCCCCGGCCTGAGTGCGGCGGACAGCTTGGGAGCCTACTTCACCTATGGGCCGCGAACAGGCCTGACCGACGCCAGCCGCAACTGCATTTCCAATATTCGCCCCGACGGATTGCCCGCCGCGGAGGCCGCCCGGAAAATCTTTCAGTTGTTGCGCGCTTCTATGACCAGAAGCCTCAGCGGCGTCGGTCTTAAAGACGAGGAGCCTCCTTCGAAATTGGTGAACGTCCTGCATGCCATCGAGCAGCCGGCCCCCCAAGAGAAATCATCGTGACGGGTTGTTGGGAACAATAACCATGCGGTTCAGCATGACCCCGCCGCGAGGATAGCGTTCGCGTCGGGAGTAACCGTACCTCTCGGGCGTTGCCACATTTCATATCTGGTCTATGGCCAGCACGGGGGAAAACGGGGCGAGTGTTTTGAGGGTGACCATACGGCTTGGATGGTTGTGCTCGTCGGCGGAAGAACAATTCAATGCGAAACGAACGGAGTCGCCTCGATGGGCTCAAAATCCGCAATTTCGGCTGCGAGACGAGGATTGGTGATATGTCTGGCCAGTTCTGGAACCGCATCCGCTAAAGAATTTGTGTATTAGGTGTGCAAAAAATGGAGTTTCCAAGGTAAGAAGGGGTGCCCGAGGCGGGAGTCGAACCCGCACGGGGATTTCTCCCCTCGGGATTTTAAGTCCCGTATGTCTGCCATTCCATCACTCGGGCTCTCGCTGACCAGTAACTTACCATCGCCATAAACGGCTAAATTTGGCTCTGTGCCACTGTCCGATTATGAAGAGTCTTGTAACGCCAACTCGTGCCAAGCGGAGCCTGCACGATAGCCGATACTCTGACAATTTCCAAAAGTCTTCGCTGGTCGCAAGCAGCTGATCTGCGGCCTCATAATCCAGTGGGGATTTTTGGGCGGGCGACGACTGAATTCTTGCTGTTCAGGATACGGTGTCCCGGGACACGAACTAAACAGGCCAAGGTCGAATAACGGTTCCATGATCGAAAAGTGCCACCCTTGATCTTCAGGGAGTTTTGGCGAGCTTGGGCGTTAGCTGCTGACTGGCACGAATGTGAACCGGACCAAGCAGACCCGAGCGCAGCAAGGGAGAATCCGATCTGTAAAGCGAAACGCTCGCCCAGGTGATTCGCTGTTCCTGCGGTAGCTTCAGATCACCGATCAGTCGGTTGGGCCAGAGGTTGGTGACTTTGATTTCAAGGTGATTGTTGCCAACCGTCGCCGCATCCGAAATATCGACTCGAAACGGCGCCTTCCACAGAATCCCCAACGATTTACCGTTCAGGGTGACCTCGGCAAGGTTTTTAACCTCCCCTAAATCAAGGTACTCGTGGCGACCGTGACCGAGAAATTCAGCTGGAATGATCACGTCGGTTTCATAGGTTGCCGTCCCGGAGAAATATTTAATTCCGTCCACCGGGGAATCCGTCCAGGAAATTAAGCTGGGAAAGAGGGCCGATTCCGGTGCGCCCCGCTTCGGTTGAAAGTCGATTTGCCACGGGCCGTGGAGTTCGAGCGGCTGGGGTAAGGGGAGAACATCGCAGAAAAAGGTCGCGCTCGACGCCGTCTTCATCTCGTAGTGCCCTGGCTCGGTTGTTTCGAAATTCAGCTCGTCATTGGCGGTACGGAATAGCTTAGCAAAGGATACAAGAGGGGTGGTATTTAGGTTGACCGAATTTCCTTCGATGGCGGTGAAAGATTTTGGTAGCCCATCGAGCGTATACTCCACGTTAAAACTTTTTACCTGGTTCGGTGACGGGTCGTCCCCTGAAGTGATCTCGTTGCAAACGGGAACGATCGTTTGTCCCCGGTCGACGAACGCCTGAATTTTCGCCCGCACATCGCGCTGACGCGAGGGGTCTGCCATCGAGCCGTAGATCGCTTTTTGTATGACAATTTTGGGTCTGACCGGATTTAGCCCGACGGGCGAACCGTCTCGTTCGACCGAGACGACAGGGCTTTCTGTCGCGGGGTGACGAAAGATCACAAAAACGGATCCGGAGGGGTCAAAATGAATCGGCAGGGTGGTGGTGCCGTCCTTTTGCGTAAAGAGCGCAGGCCTTTCAATTTTTGCCGTGTCGGGGAACCATAACTCCGGCGCTTTTCCCGCAGTTCGGAACGTGCAGTCAACCGTTCGGTCATCGTTGGTCTGGTTGGATACAAAATAAATATCCGACGTTTCGGTGGTGCGATGGAGATAAAGTATATTAGGCTCGCTGGAAGCAAAGTCGGACACTGTCCCCACCAGCGCCGTCAGCGATTCGCCCCAAGCCACGCGACCTTTGCCGTAGAAATGTGCCTGAACCGCTTTTCCGTCGCAATCCCCCCAAACGGCGTTCGCGATCGATTGCAGATGTTGGTCGCTTTGGGGATAACCAGCCAGACTGGGCGACATGGCCGGCTTCGGCCCGTAAACGACCGCGCCCCGCTTGACCAGGGACTCGATTTTCTGGAGGACAGGAAGAGTCATCCGGTCGAGGTTGGGCAGCACCAGGACGCGGTAGCGCATACCGCTTTTCAGCACGATTTCTCCATTTTCCACCGTCATCTGGTTAAGGAGGATCTCGGCGTTGCAGACGTCGTAATCGTAGCCGGGAGGAACGGCGGGAGTGAGTTCGGCTTGGTGGAGACAAACCGGCGCGCCCTCGCCATAGAAATAGCAGAAGTCGGCGACAAATCGGCCCTGTTGCAGGAGATATTGGCACCGTGACAGGTAGCTGATCCAGGCGGCGCCCTGGTTCCACCACGTATTGGTGCGCTCGAAGTTGATGCCCCACGGGCCCATGCTCATGCCGGGCACGCGATCCAGCCAAGGCTGGTGGGCGTAGCGGTGAAAGACGAAACGGTTGACCCCAAGGCAAAATTCCTTGTCTCCTTCCATTTTCAGCGAGTAGGGATCGTTGCTCCAGGCCGCCGTCTCGGGAATCGAGGTGAACGACTCAGTGGCCGCAATCGGTTTCCCATAAATGTGGGCGGCCGAAGCGGCTTCCTTGGGATCATCAACATTCCCGCCTCCCGTTTGATTGACCCAAAATTCACCCATCGGAATATCGGTTCGCCCCTTGCATTGCAGTTGATCGGACACCGTAGGCAGGCCGATACCCGCGGCTTCGGAAGCAAGGCCCATCCCGTGGGCGTGGGCTTCATTCTGGAATGTGCCGTAATGATGATCTGCCAGGAGATCGGCCAAAGTGCGCCGGTAATCCCACAAAAAACGATTCGTCGCGTCCGGGTTCATCACGATCCGCCCCGTAAGCGTCGGCAGCCAGGGCCACAAATCGTAACCTCGCCGCTTTTTAAATTCATCGCGTAACAGCGGCGTCCAATTTTCACAGCCACATTCCCAGCTATCGAGGAGAAGGTAGCGAAAGGTGCTGCCGACCTGCTCGGGCGAATCGTGCCAAACAGGCGCGAAGAGATGCTGGATGTGAGAGTCGACGGACGCCTGACTCAATTTATCGCATTCCAGACCGGGGGAAGTCGATGGGTGCGTCGTCGCACCGGTGCTGGTGTGGCCCAATCGGACCAGCGTCCATTTCCCCGCCGGGGCGTCCCAATCTGTCCTCCCGGTCAAATCGACGAGCGATTGAGGATCGATCACATCTTGGGCGGTTAGAGACGGCGCATCGAACGAAAGGTGCGTATTGACGCCCATGCCTGTGCGGTCTGCGATATTGCCGATTCGAGCACCACCCAAACGGATTTTGGTAAAATCGATGGTGGCGGGTTGAGCATGGGTATCGAATTGAATCCGAATCCATTTACCCGTTGCCAAGGGAAAAGTATAGAAGCCCTGCTTTTCGACCTGGCACACTTTTTTGAAGTTAACGCCATCATCACTGATCTGAAGTTCGCCGCTGCTAGGGTCCGGTACTCCATTGGTCACTAGTTCGAGACAGCCGAAGGTGATGGATTCAGAGTAAGCATACTGGATCCAGATCGGCTGTCCCCCTTGCCCGCCGGAGACGCGCATGGACGCCGAATTCAATGGCGGGGATACGGCGTCAGAGGCGGTCGAACTAGACCAAATTCGAGTTGGTCCGGGTAAGTCATCATGAGCCACGGTGGGGAAAGCCAGGAGCGCAATATCCTCATAGTAACCCTCTGTCGTCTCAGGTTGCGGCAGGCTGAGGGAAATTTTTTGGCCGCCCGATATTTGGCTTTCCGTCCAGACGACATGTTGCATGGATTGGGCGGGCGTCACCCAATGGCCGCCCGATTCGCTCCAGCCATCGCAACCTTCCATGGAGATTTCCAGTTTCAAACGACTCGCCTCCACCATGGACTGGTGGACCAGCTTTCTCCACTCGGGGCTGAGAAACACTACGGGACCTTTCACCTCGCTCTGGTCGACGGTAAAAATCTGCGCTCCGCCTAATCCAACGTCCTTCATCGCCTGCAAATCGGCCGTGATGCCTTCGGACGAGACATTCCCGCTGACCCAATGCCACCATGTCCGCGGTTTGGCCGAATCGGGAGGATGAGTGAAATTGTCCGCCAAAGGATCTTCGGTCTCCTCGGCTGAAGCAGAAAAGCCGAGCAGGAGACAGAGGGCGAACAGACAGGCTGGTTTCAAGCGGCGAAAAACCAACGCCCTGCCCAACAAATCGTGCGCAAGCCATCCTCGAATTATCTTTACCGTTATCATGAAAGGAGCAGATCTCTTCTTGATCGATCGCCGCCGGATAGATGCTGGACCTAGGCGGAGTCTAACTCGGGAAGTTGTCGCAGCCAATCTGGCTTTTGCCCATAAGTAAAAGAAGAATTGAGAGTCCAAGTCTTGATTCCGGAATTTCCCACTCGCGGTTTTGGGCTACTTATTTGGGCGGACATCGACGCCGCTCGCGCGAAGCTTGCGGTCGCGGCGACTGGGCCGAAGAATGGCGAGAAATCGTGTCTTTCGACCAAGGATTTTGCGCTCCAAGTCGTCTGTATGACCAAGGAATGAATGAGAACCACAAATGATGAGGCGCCGGACAACGTCTATGTTCTCCGCGCCCAGGCGGGCGATGCCATTTCCTTTGCGGTCCTCTTCGATCGGTATTACGACATGATCCACGCCTTCACCTATCGCATTTGTCTCCTCGAATCCGAGGCGGAAGATCTCGCCCAAGAGACTTTTATCCGCGCGGCGCGAGGAATGGGCGGCTACCGCGGATCGGCCTCGTTCAAAAACTGGCTTTTTCGCATCGCGCACCACGCGGTCGTCGATTGGCAGCGGGAACAGGCGAGGCGGCGTGCAAAAGAATCGGCATTCGCGGCGGAGCTGGAGTTACGGTCTGAAGCCCGCACGCCCGATCACGCCGCCGTGCATGCCGCGCTGTCCCAGTTACCCGTCGATTGGCGTGAAGCTGTCGCGCTCGTCTATTTTGACGAGATGAGTCACGGAGAGGCGGCGAAGATCATGGGCTGCGCGGAAACGACGGTGTCGTGGCGGATTTTTCGGGCCAGACGTGCCTTGCGGCCCCTTCTCGAGTCGAAGAAAGGCGCTGTATGAAGGATGATTCCCTCGAAAAACGGCTGCGCTTTTTCAAGATTCCAGAAGCATCCGAATCAGGCCGCGCGCGCGCGCGACATCGGGCACTCATCGCATTTCAAAAGCCTGGCATGGGCGGGACAGAGCGTCGCGAGACGGCAAATTGGATTGGGAATTGGCGTACCGCGGGCGGATTGGTCGTTGTCCTCGGCGTTGTGGCGTTCCTGCTGCCATTTCATCGAGCTCCCGAGAGTTCGACCGATGATCGTCAAATGCTGGGACAAATGGAGCAACTATTTCCCAATCGAATTAACGCCGTGGTGGAAGAAAAAGGGAAGGTTAACCTTGCCATTGCCGATTCAGACACGATGGGTTCCGGTCAGCCGGTGGTGGTGGTTTTTCAACAGGGTCGCGATACGATTCGGGTCTTGAGCTATAGCGGCCACCGGGTGTGTCTGATGCTGGGCCAAGCCGAGCGTTGTATCGAGCTGTTGGTCACCCCGACGGGCGGCGTCATTTTGGAGGACAAGGACAAGGCATGGCTGGCGTCGGATCGTCCCGAAATCGCCGGATATTCCGTTCAAGCCAAAACACTGGAGCCCTCTTTGTGAATCGACCAAACGCTTTTCTGCTTTTGGGCACAAGCCTGTCTCTGGCAGCCCTTCCCTTATCAGGCCAGACCTCCGTGGAACTCGTAGGCTTGGAAGGACGGGGCCGGCAAGAACCCACAGTTCCTGCCGTATTCGGTGGCTCCGAGCAAAAACTGGATTTGAACGTGTCTGGCGTTCCCGATCGAAGTGGCACCGCGCTGTATGCCGACCTCTTTCAAATTGCGGGCACTTTGGCGCGCCCCATCGCCACGCACGTCCAGTTGAATGAAAGCTTTTCCCTAACCCCCACCGCACCCGACGGCGAGCAGGTGAGCTTGAATTTTCCCGAGGTGAAACGTCAGACCGAAATTCTTGTTCGGCTGTCCGCCCTCAAGAGAACGGCTCCGCCCAATGGTGGGCAGTCAGCCGATTCTGTCGCTGTGGGCGAGCTTCACTTTATGGTGTTTCCTCCCAGTCTAACCCAAGAGGTAAAAGACTTGCTTGAAGTTCCTCAGGATAAACCGGCTCGGGCGTTCCTTTTTGGTCCAGGTCAAAAACTGAGAACTTTCTTTAAAAACGCTTCGATTCGCTTTGAAGATGGCGGCGCGAGCACACCGGATCGACTCAACCCAGGCCGCTATTATTTCCTCGAGGCCGCCGATCAAAACCAGGTACAGACCGTCACGGATCGCAGGGCTGGCTGTTGCCTCGCTGTCTTTTACCCGGACGCCGAGCTTCCCGCAGGACTTTACTCCGAACAAAGTCAGGGCGGCACATTTGTCCGGGTGACATCGCCCTTACTCAATGACCTGAACGTCGATCCCCGTGCGCAGTTGGCCCTGCTGAAAATCATTCATCTTCTCGCCAGCCCTCTGTCCAACCCTTCCAATCCATGAACTTCTCCAAATTCCCTCTCACTTTGTTCTCGCTGGCGCTGATTTTCGGTGCCTCAGCGGCGTGCGCGCAAACGACCAACGCAGTTCCGGCCGTGAAGGAGCCAGCGCAGCCCTTGCCCACGGCCGTGTTGCGATTCGACAGCTCGGACGAAGCTCTGGCCAAGCAGGGCGAGGAAATTGCCGCCTTGCTCGAGGCCGATTTATCGACGAGCGAGCATGCGTTGATGGTGGAACGGGAGGAAATCGACAAGATTCTGAGCGAACAGGAGCTCGGCAAATCGGGTCTCGTTTCCGCCGATACCGCGGCAAAAATCGGCTCGCTGACCGGAGCAAAGATCCTGGTTACCGGGCGATTTTTTGCCGTGGGGAATCAATACTTGATCGTGGCGAAAATCATCAGCACGGAGACCAGCCGCGTTTACGGCGTCACCACAACGGTCAACGATTTGAATGCACTGGCCCAGGGTGCGCAGGATCTTTCGGGTAAAATCGACGGCGTGCTCGGCACGCACCGGGACGTCCTGGTCGTGACCGAAGAAACCGAACAGCAACGTTTGCAACGACTCAAGATGGCGGTGGGAACGGGGCCCCTGCCAACCATCAGTATTGCCATCACGGAACGGGACTACACCCAGCCCACCGTAGACCCTGCCGCCCAGACCGAGATGATGATGGAGTTGCAGGCGCTCGGCTTTACCGTCATCGACACGGAGCAAACACACAAGAAGGCGGACATCGCCATTACGGGCGAGGCCTTTAGCGAGCTTGGCGCTCGGCACGGCAACTTGGTTTCCAGTCGGGGACGAGTTGAAGTGCAAGTAATCCGTGGGACGAGCCACGAGTTGATCTCAAGCGACCGCGCTACGGAAGTCGCCGTCGATATTGGCAATCGGACAGCAGGAAAGCAGGCGCTGGAGAAGGCCACCGCCCGAATCATCGAACGGATGCTGCCGAAGTTGACCAAGTGAGCCAAGTCCAGAGCTGAAAATCAAATGCTACGCTTGGTTTTATTGGCGGTCTTTGGGGGGATCTGCGTTCACGCGATTGGCGCAGGGAATTCGCCAGAGCCTTCACGTTTAGCTGTGATTAGTGAAGCAGGCACGCAAGACGTCGCCGCCCTCCTGACGGCGGAAGTGTCTTCCAGTGCAGCGTTGACGCTCGTTGATCGTGATTCGCTCGCGAAGATCGGCGATGAAGCGAAAGTGCAGCAGATGGCCGGTGAAGACGCCACCGCGCTGGGCAAGCTTTTGGCTGCGGATGGCTTGCTTTTCCTGGAGCAACGGCCCGATGGCATGCATGTCCGCCTGACGGCGGTCAACCTCGGCTACGCGCTTTTCGATGAACCCCTACCCGCCGGTCCCGACTCGCAGGAGGAAGCCAAGGCGCTCGCTCATTTGCTCGAGATCGACGCACCCAAGCTCAAGCTCGACGCCACGCATGCCGTGCCGATTTCCGTGCTCAACCTGCGCGCCGATTTCGCCACGGCCGAGTCCCTCAAGCTGGAACGGGACTTGACGCTACTCGTCGAGGGCCAGCTCGCGGCAGTTCCCGAATATGTCGTGCTGGAGCGCCGTCATGCCTGGGACCTCGGTTTCGAGCGCTCGCTTGAAAGCAAGCAGACGCCTCTTCTTGAGGGAGCCTTTGTGGTCGATGGAACGCTGAGTCAATCGGCTCCCGGGGAGATAACCGTGCACTTGCGCATCCGCCCTCCTCATGGCGAACCGCTGGAGTCTGTCCTCAAGGGAACGGCAGAGGACCAGCCCGGTTTGGCTCAGAAAGCGGTAACCGCGATTCGGAAAGCGACCGGTTCTTCGTCACCGGCAGAATGGCGCCCCGAGAACGAGGCGCATGAATATCTTCTGGAAGGCATATGGGGCTGGCAGCACAAGGTCACCGGACCGGCGCTCGAGGCACTTGACGCCGCCGAATTACTCGGCGAAAAGGCACCGCAACTTTTTGCGATAAGAAGCGAAGTGCTCGGTGCGATGGCCAGCGACGATTTAAAAATTGAAAATGGCCGTATCATCCTGCCCGACCGACCGACCGCGATTTCGTCCGATCAGCGGGCAGCTATGATCATCCGTGCAATTCAGGATGCAGCCCGATTTACCGAGATCAAGAACGCCTCTTTACCGGCCCCTGATCCCGCGGTCTTGGCGGCGACACAATGGATCAACCCCGCGTCCACCATTATTCCGCTGGCTTCGAACATCCTGGTGCTCCTCGATCGCGACGACCCCACCCACTCAAGCGAAGTGCGGCTAGCCTTGCGTGAACTGACGAAGTTCGACCCAGGCCACGGGACCTTAGGGCCTTTCCACGCCGATGGGTACGCCGGGACACGCGACCTCTACCTGGAAGAATGGCCGGCCACGCTCGACGAACAACTCGCGGCTTATCGGATCGTTTGCGCCAATCCCAGCGACTGGGTGCCCACGGTGATGATGCAGGACAGTGCCGGCTTCTGTCCGCGCTTTCTCAAGACCCCGGATGACCAACGGAAGCAGTTTGATCGCATCGTGGAATCCCTGCGGGACCTGCCCTCCGCGCAAACGCGCTACCTGCTCATCCTCTCGTGCTCCAGGGACACGGCGGTGGCCGACAAGGCTTACCAGGCGTATTTGGGCCTTCTCTGGACGCAACGCGAGTCCTTTGTCAAAACGCGCTCGTATGTGCCCGATTGGGCGTGCTCGCGCGATTTGCCCGACGACGTTAAGCGGCGTAACGCGAAGGCCGCGCTCCCTCTTCTTCGTTATGTGCTCGCGAACCGAGACCGGCTGGATGGCTTCGATATTCCCCTTTTGCTCCTATGGCAGCCCGCCGGATGGTCGCATGAGGAAGCCGCCTCACTTTGGCAGGAATATCAGGCCTACAAGGCCCGCGTTTCCGTCGATACGATGGATGAGTACTTTCAGGTTTTTGAACGGCCCTTCGCCCAGCAATTTCCCGATCTCGCCGTGGCCGCGCCACTGCCGTCGCCGGGTTCGTCCACCGCACTAGTCGTAACCAAATTCTGGTATCCGTGGCGCTACACCTCCGCGCCGGCCGGCTATTACTACGGCGGCATCGTTGCGGGCAATGGACATTATGTCTGGGACAACTTCCAAAAGCAGGCAACGAAGCTGCTGGTCCGCATTAATCTCGACGACTTTTCCTGCAGCAGCTTTCCGGACCCCACCCCCGAGGGCTCGAACGCCTACTCCTTTTGCGCGACGCCGGAGGCGCTCTACGCCGTCGGGGAAACCAGAGGTCACGATGGTTCGGGCGGACCGCTGGCGTGTGAAATTGCGCGGCTTGATTCCGCGGCGGGGCATTGGCAAACGCAGACACTCCCCGATTGCTCGAGCGCCAAAGTGTACAACGTGGGTGCCTCGCTCTACCTTTTTCTCACGTCCCGGGCGGCGGGAAACGAGGACGTGATTGATCGCTACGATTGGGACAAAAACCAGGTGACGCTGCTGGCCGGCACGCGCCGCCAGCCCGCGCAAAACCAATTCGATAATCGCACGCAGCTCGTCTACGCCCAGATTTATGCCGGCCCCGAAGGCAAACCGTGCCTTACCACCATGGATGGCACTTATTTCGTGCAAGAGAAGCCGGGGCCGTGGCCGCAGGTGTTCGGAAGCGACCGAGGCTCTTACTCGACCCCAGTGGGTAACGCAACCCTCGTGGTAGGCGGTGCGGGCGAAGTCGTTCTGCTCGATCCGAGTGCCCCTGCGGCAGTTCCGCTGATGGCGTCGGCTAAATCCAACTGCCCAAAACTCTCCATGCCGGGAAATAAGGCGGCCACGGAAGTGCCGCCGCCGGAGCCACAGGCTCCGTGGGATGCACCCGCTGGCCTAAGATTCTATTATACGAACGTCGCCTATCACAATGAATCGCTCTACATCGTCCAAGAACCCACCGTGAAGGGAGGCGACTACACGTTGTTCTGTTTTCAAAAGGGAAAAGGCCGCAATGCGCGCAAGATTTCGTTGCGCTTTCAACTCGACAATAAAGCGCGCGTGGATTTGTCTGCCAAGCCCGACGGCGCTCCCGCGTTGTGGGAACCTTCCCAGATCGAGCATCCGGACATCAATAAATATCCCGGTCCAGGCGTGCATCTTTTCTGCGCGGAAACGGGCATTTGTCTCGAACCAATGGACCTGGGTTTCTGGTATCTGCCCTACGTCGATATCGAAGCTTACCTCAACTCTTCGGCGAATTGAATCGCATGCTCTTCCGAATCTTCGTTCTTGTGTTGGGATGGACGGGGCCTGTGTCCGCAGCATCAACGCCTGCCGTTCGCATTGCCGTGGTAAGCGATGCAAGTGAAAAGGATCTCGCGGCTCTGGTCGAAACGGAACTTTCCTCCGAGCCATCCGTCGCGCTCGTCGAACGCGATGCTCTCTCGAAGATCGGTGATGAGGCAAAAGTCCAGCAACTGGCGAGCAACGAAGGAGCCGCCTTGGGAAAATTGGCCGGAGCGGATGGTCTAATCTTCCTGGATCAACCTGCCGATGGAGCGCATGTTCGCTTCACCGCGGTTAATCTCGGCTACGCGCTTTTCGACGATCCAATTCCGAGCGGCAGCGATGCCGCCCGGCAAGCCAAAGCTATCGCACATCTCGTGGCGGCCGACCTCGTGAAGCTCAAACTCGATCCCGTCCATGCTGTCCCTATTTCGGTTCTGAACCTGCGTGTGAACGCCGCTTCAGCCCATTCCACCACGCTGGAGCGCGCCCTGACCGCCGTTCTGGAAAGCCGCCTCGCCTCCGTGCCGGAATACGTCCTTCTGGAGCGTCGACATGCCGACGCTCTGGGCTTCGAACGCTCGCTGGCCACCCCCGATCCGCTCTTGCAAGGAGCCTATCTCATCGATGGTTCGATCACGTCGCCGGTGTCTGACACGGGTAACCTCGACGTGACGATTCGCCTGCGCTCACCGAAGGATGGCAAGGAGACCACCTTGAATTTTAAAGGAACGACCACCAATTTGCCCGCGCTGGTCGAGCAGATGGGAAGCGCGATCGGGCTAGCCATCGGTTCGGCGACCTCTCCACCGCAATGGCAACCGGCGGCTGAAGCGAGAGAGTTTCTCCAGGAAGGAATCTGGGGCTGGCAGCATCACGAACCGCAGGCTGCGTTGGAGGCGCTCGACAGTGCCGCGCTGCTGGGCGAGACCGCCCCCGATCTCCTGGCAATTCGCGTCCAGGTCCTTTGCCTGCTGGCGGGACAGGAAC
The DNA here is from genome assembly GCA_964657775.1 of uncultured Candidatus Methylacidiphilales bacterium. GTDB lineage: Bacteria > Verrucomicrobiota > Verrucomicrobiia > Methylacidiphilales > UBA1321 > JABDGH01. The sequence continues at coordinate 26,115 of CAZZWT010000004.1, forward strand.
CTTATTTCTACGGCGGCAAGGAACTGGACCCCGAGCCACTCCCACTGGACGAACGGGTGGGGTTGATTCGTCGCGCCATGGATGATCTGCGCGCTTATCAACCCGATGGCGAAAAGAACCTGCAGATCTTCAATCCCAACCGAAACATCGAAGTCCGGACGGGCGACCTGCACGGCGAGGTGCTCAAGGAAGGACTTATCCTTCTGCGCCTGCTCGATCCGGCGTCGCCCATGACCCATGACCTTCGCCAGGAATTGCGCGACTTGGCCGGTTTCGATCCGGCCCACGGCAAGTTTCCCGAATTTTACGGCACCGAGCCGGACGATTTGTCGGACTCGCTTGATGAGGAACTTGGCTATTTCCGAGTGCGCGTCACCACGCAAATTCATTGGCTGCCGAGCGTGAATGCAGATCACTTTTGCGAGCGATTTCTTAAAACGCCCGAGGAGCAGCACGCTGCCTACGATCGCTTTGCGCAGGATCTCCTGGCCGATCCCAAAGGGCGGCTCTTCGGCTTCCTGTTGCAGGCTCGCAGTCCCGATGCCGAAGCACACGAGGCGGCCTACGGGAAATTCCTGAACGAGCTTTGGGCGCGGCGCGAGGAACTGGTCAAGGATGGGGTGCTTCAGGCCTACTTATCGCAGGCGGCCAATTTCCCGGAAGACTTGCGCCGGAAACAAATGAAAGAGGCGATGCCGGTGCTCCA
>CAZZWT010000005.1:0-26736 GCA_964657775.1 uncultured Candidatus Methylacidiphilales bacterium
TGCGCATCTTCGTGCCGTCGCTCTGGAAGGTCCAGCAGATGAACGCGGTGAAGCCGCCCGTCTCGTCCTGCACATCGCGGAGGCGCTGCAGGTGTTCGATGCGGTCGTCGATGCTCTCGACATGGCCGAACATCATCGTGGCGCTGCTGCTCAAGCCAAGCCGGTGCGCGATGCGCATGACCTCGAGCCAATGATTCGTGTCGCACTTGAGCGGCGCGATCTGGTTGCGGATTTTATCGACCAGAATTTCGCCGCCGCCGCCGGGGATCGAGCCGAGCCCGGCTTCCTTGAAGCGGGTAATGACTTCTTCCAGCGGCATCTTGAAAACTTCCGCGAAGTGGTTGAACTCCGGCGGCGAGAAGCCGTGGATGTTGATCGTGGGATGATTCGTGCGGATGTAGTGGAGCAGGTTGAGATACCAATCGATGCCGAGCTTGGGATGGTGCCCGCCTTGCATGAGGATCTGCGTGCCGCCGATGGCCTCGAGCTCGGTGATTTTCTCGCCGATCTGCTCCGGAGTCAGCACGTAGGAATCGTCCTGCCGCTCCGTGCGCATGAAGGCGCAGAACTTGCAATAGACGTTGCAGACGTTGGTGTAATTGATGTTGCGATCGATGATGTAGGTGACGATCTCGTTGCCCTTGCCGTCGTAGGCGGGGCCCTTGACCTGACGGCGGCGCGCGTCGGCCAGTTCGCCCAGCTCGGTTAGCGGTGCGAAGTAGAGCTGCTTCGCCTCCTCAGAGGTAATGCGTCCACCGTCGAGGACCTTGGCTTTGATTTCCGAGTCGAGGAGGGATTGGATCATGGCGGCGAGGGGATTTTAACAGGAAAACATGAAAGCATGAAAACAGGAAGGGAACTTGGGGGCGAAAATCCGACAGCCCCTCCCTGTCTTTTTCATCTATTTCCTGACTTCATGTTTTCCTGTTAAATTGGTTGTCTTAGATATAGCTGAGCTTGGGCTCCGAGGCGAGGCGGTTGCTTTGCGTCAGCATTTCGCCGAAGAGTTTGATCGCTTTTTTCTGCGGCGCGCCGAGGTCGTAGCAGAGGTGCTCGGTGAGGTATTTGCGCTCGAAGGGATTCTTCGCGATCGAGGTGCGCCAGGCGAGACCCTGCTTGGCGGCGCGGCGCAGGAGGTCGGGTACGGAACGCGCCTTCAGGGAGGCAAAACTGAACATCGATTGCGGCAGCGCATCGTTGCGGATGGCCCAGACGGCGAAGACGAAGGGCAGGCCCGTCTGCTCGCGCCAGGCGGTGGCGAGGTCGAGGTAGTTCTGCTCGGGATGCGCCTGGCGATGGGTGATGGCCGGGTCGCCGATGAGGAGCTGCGCATCGGCCGGCTCGTCGGTGGTGACGTAGCGGGGCTTGAGGCGGTGGAATTTCTCGAGCACCAGCCGCGCGAGTTCGACGGAGGTTTTCGATGCGGGATCGAGCGCGACGGTCTTCACTTTCGCGAGCGGCACGGAGTAGTTGAGGTAGACGCTGAAAACTTCGCGCTCGGAGCCGATGGCGATTTTATCAACCACGCGGTAAGTACCGGCCGGGCTTTCCAGGACTTCCATGATCGGCACGAGCGCGAGATCGAGCTTGCCCGCGCGCAGGTCGGTCGCGAGCCGGCTCGGCTCGACCAATTCGATCTTGGACGAGATGAAACGCGTGAGCGGCTTGGCGTTAAGATAGGGCACCGAGCCGACGCGGATGGCATCGGGAATTTTCACCGAGTTGGTACTCAGGAAAACGCTCGGCTCAACAATCTTCGAGCCCGGCTTGGCGATGAGGGAAGGTGCTTTCAAAATTTATTTAATGTAGCGGCAGTCTATGACCGTCGGTGGATTTAGGTACATGCATTATACGCTTGTGTGGTGCCCGTGTCCGCGTCGTACCGAAAAATAATCTGGACGTCGTTAGCATCACCGTCCCGTCCCCAAATGGACATGCCAATTTCAGGATTGGGAGGAACTACAGCAATAAGCTCATTGGGCTTGATGTTTTTGATCCCCTGCATGACTGAATCACTGAACTCTTTCAGCGGGCATAGGCGCGTCTCGATAATTTCCAAGGGAATGTAGGGCAAGTGTGCCGGATAGTTCGGATACGGCCAATCGTCACTCGAAGTCGTCGGGCTGAGCTTAGTGATTTCAATTGCCCGGGTGGCGGTTCTTTTATACTCAAGATCACACCCGTCATAGCATAGACCGTAAAACAGGGGCACTTCGAAGCCGTAGCCGTACCCTTCAATACCGAGGTCTCGATTTGAAACCGTCAGAACGTGGTGGAGCGGGTAGACACCATGTTGGATGCCCGTCATCACATGCGTCGCCGGGCCGCCAAAATACGAGGAGCGCGTCTGATTACTCCGTCCGAAAACGAAAACTTTCTGATTGTAATAGACGTAGGGAAAATTAGTGGACCTCAGTGACATATCTGCCAATCAGTGACGGCCATAGACCGCCCCTACATTTTGAGATTTGGGTGTTTTCACGCCTCTCTCGGGAGCGGGATAATCCGAAAACTGCGGCTGCTTGCGACGCCCCTCGAACATACCAGACACGATATCGACAATGAAATCGAGCACGGCTTTGATCACTTCTCCGAATAAGTCGGCGATCATACGAGTGCGCCTTTCTGTTCTGGCACATCCGGCAAAATCGTGCCCTCCACTTTCCGCTCGCCGATGCGCTGGTAGAACGTATTGCGCTGCATGGGAACGCGGCCGGCCTCGCGGATGGCGTGTTCGAGTTTGGCGCGGGTCTGGCCCTGCGGCGTCTGGCTGCCGGCCATATGGAAGATTTTTTCCTGCTGGATCGTGCCGTGCAGGTCATCCACGCCGAAGCTGAGCGCGACCTGCGCGGTGGGCAGGCCAAGGCTGACCCAGTACGCGGTGATGTGGTCGAAATTATCGAGGTAGATGCGCGCGATGGCGAGGTTGCGCAGGTCCTCGAAGGCCGACGCGCGACCGAGGCCGAGGTGCGAGAGCTTGTTGTTGTCCGGCTCGTAGGCGAACGGAACGAGCGCGGTGAAGCCGTGCGTTTCGTCCTGCAGCTCGCGCAGGCGGCGCAGGTGATCGATCCGGTGCGCGGTGGTCTCGACGTGCCCGTAAAGCATCGTGCAGGTGCTCCGCTCGCCCATCTGGTGCCACGTGCGATGGACCTCGATCCATTCCTCCGCGCTCTCCTTGCCGCGGCAAAGTTTGTCACGCACTTCGGGGTCAAAGATTTCCGCGCCGCCGCCGGTGAGGGAATTGAGCCCTGCCACTCGGAGAATTTCCAGCGTCTCGCGGATCGGCTTCTTGGCGATGCGCTCTGCCAGGTGACGGATCTCGATCGCAGTGAAGGCCTTTACGGTCAAATCAGGACACGCCGCCTTCAGGGCCTTGATCATCTCCACGTAATACTCAAACGGCAGCTTGGGGTGCAGCCCGCCAACGATGTGCACCTCGGTCGCGCCCTTGTCGTATTCCTCCTTCGCGCGGCGCGCCATCTCGTCGATGTCGTAGGTAAATTGCCCTTCCTTCTCGTGCGGACGGCGCGCAAAGGCGCAGAATTGGCAGCTCAGGATGCAGATATTGGAGTAGTTGAGATAGAGATTCAGGACGTAAGTCGCGACGTTGCCGTTCTTGCGCTCGCGCACGTGATTAGCCAGGTAGCCGAGTGCATTCAGGTCCTTCACGCCATAGAGGCGCCGGCCTTCCTCATCCGTAATGCGCTGCGCGGCGAAGACTTTTTCCGCGATATCGGTGAGCCCTTCCTTCGCGAGGATTTTGTCCATGAAGCTCATTTGGCGTCATCTCCCACGGTGATTTTGTAAACGACGTCGCGGGCCGGGTCCGTATAGATACTCGCGCCCACGCCCAGGACGAGGATCAACCCCACAAGCGCGTTCATCTGGAAGAAGGCGATGTTGATCTTCGCCAGGTCGCTGGAGCGACACAGGATGTGCTCCACGATCAGCGCGATGAAAATGAGACCCATGGCGATATAATATGGCATCGTCAGATGGGCGATCCAGCCAAAGCCCAGAAGTATAAGCCAGGTGAAGGCGTGCAGCGTGCGCGCTAATCGCAACGAGGCCGGCACCCCGTGGCGCGCGGGGAACGAGTGAAGCCGCGCCTGCTGGTCGAACTCGATATCCTGCGTGGCGTAAATGAGGTCGAAGCCAAAGACCCAGTACCACACCGCGGCGGCCAACATCCACGGGGCCAGATACATCAGGCTGCCGGTGGTGGCGGCCCAGGCGCCCATCGGCGCGGCGGCGAGCGCGAGGCCGAGCACGGCGTGGGAGTAATCGGTGAAGCGTTTGGTCAGCGAGTAGCCGAGGATGAGGAGGCACGCCACGGGGCACAACACGAGGCAGAGGAAGTTGAGCTGCGCGCACCCGACGACGAACGCGGCGAGGGCGATGGCGCACAGGATCATGGTGCCCGCGCGCGTGCCGAGCTCCGACCGGCGCTTGGTGCGCGGGTTGAAGACGTCGAAATCCCAATCGGCCCAGCGATTGAAGGCCATCGCCGCCGTGCGCGCGGAGACGAGACACCAAAGGATCCACAACAGCGTGTGGAGATCGGGCACACCGCGCGCGGCGACGAGCATGGCGCTGAGCGCAAACGGCAACGCAAAGACCGAGTGGGAAAACTTGATCAGCTCCAGCGTGCTGAAGACCTGGCCAAAAAATCCGCCACGCGGTTTGCCCGGCGGCGAGGTCATGGCGACGGAGGAGGGCATGACAGAAGGGTAAAGGGAAACGGGGAATCGTAGAAGTTAGAACTTAGAACGGAGAACTGGGAATCAAATGCAACCCCTTCATAGTTCAAAGCTCTTCGTTCTACGTTCGAAGTTCTCAGTTCTCACGAAGTCACCGCCGCGAATGCCTCATCAATCTTCCGCAACCGCCGCGCCATGTCGCGGGCCAGGTTGAGGATGACGATCGAGTATTGATCCGGCATCTGCTTGAAGAGGCGGTGCAGCGTGCCGGCCTTGATCTCGATCACCTTCACCGGCGAAAGCGCCAGCACGGAGGCCATGCGCGGCACGGGATCGACCACGCACATTTCGCCGAAGAAAGTGCCCTTGCGCAGCGTGGCCAGCGTGACCGCGTGCGGCGTTTCGGCGTTTTTCACGATCTCCACGTCGCCCTCGACGAGAATGAAAAACGAGTGCCCCTTGTCTCCCTCGCGGACGATCCACTGCCCGGGCTCGAAGTCGTGCACGGCGCCCTCCTCCGCCAGCAAAGTCTGCGCCGGCGCGCTGATGCCGGTCAGCACGGGGATGGCCGCGAGCGCATTGAAGAGCGCGGGAGTCTTCGTGATCATCAACTGAAAAGATAATCGCGTTCTGGGATTTTGCCATAGGTCGTATGGGTCTTATACGTCTTATAGGTCCTATAAGACCTATTCAGCCTCCGCTAAGCTCGACAATTCCGACGCCGCTGGCTTTATCTTACGCGGAAATGAAACGCGCGATGCCGATTGTCGGATGGGTTCTGATCGCGCTCGCGTTGATGGCCAGCTTCGCCATTGATTTTCAAAACGCCAAGCTGGGCGGCGCAATCGACCTGCGCAACCGTATCACCGGCGTCCGGCTCGCGGAGGATGGCATCGACCCCTACCACTATAAATGGCACGCCGGCTCGCCCGATATTTATTGCGACGTCTACAACAACCCGAACCTGCCGGTCAGCAAGACGACGGTGACGCCCACCATGCTGATGCTGCACGCGCCCTTCGCGGCCGCGCCGTACCGAACCGGTCAATTCCTTTGGCTCTTCGCGCAATGGGCGCTGTTGATCGGCACGGGCGCGATCTGGTGGCTGGCGTGTGCGCGCGGTTGGCAACGCTGGGCGGCAGTCGCATTCATCCTGGCGTTCAGTTTCACCGGCGAGTGGAGGCTGCATGCGGAGCGCGGGCAATCGTACATCGTGCTCGCCTTCGCGCTTTCGGCGTGGCTCGCATTGACGCTTAATCGCCAGTGGGGCAACCGTTTCCTCGCGGGATTTCTGGCCGGCTTCCTGATCGCGTTACGTCCGCCCTTTTTACTCTTGGGCTGCTTTCTCGCGTTGCACCGGCGCGGGCAACTCATCGGCGTGACGGTCGGGCTGGCCGTGAGCGCGATCGTGCCGATGTTGATTCATCCCGAGATCTGGTCCGAATACGCGTCAGCGGTGCAGACCAACGCCGCTCTCTACCTCAGCCAGGACGAAACGCGCCCCGGCCAGCAACATTATCCGCCTTTGATCGAAGGCACCTCCACCGATCTCGTCGCCGGCATCGTGCCGCTCTCGTACTCCGATTTTTCCATTCACGCCATTCTGCTCCGCTTGGGCCTCGGCCCGTTTCCCGGCTGGCCGTTTGAGTTGATCGCGGTCGGCCTCTTCGGCGCGTGGCTCGGGTTCACACGCGGGCAGCCAGCGGAGAAACTCCTCCCCGGCCTGGTCGCGAGCTTCTTCCTCATCGATCTCTGCCTGCCCGTCTATCGCCAGAGCTACAACGACGTCCTCGCGCTCGCCATCATCGGCAGCGCGCTCGCCGTCGCGACGCGGATTCCTTGGGCGCTCGCCGCCGCCGTGATCGCGCTCATCGCGGGCTGGTATGTGGCGTACGACACCCCGGATGAAAAGTGGCTGATCAATCTCCCCGCCGCGTGCCTGGTGCTCATGTCCCTCGCGCTGCTTTTTTTCATCGATAATCGCTTCGCGTTCCGCAAAGTCTAAAGCGGCATGTTGAATTACATTTGGCTCGGGTTGATCGCGGTCGCCGTCGTGATGGGCGGTTTCCACGGCAACATCGGCGATGTCGGCAACGCCGCGGTCGATAGCGCGAAGGATGCGGTCGTTTTGGTGGGCGGGTTGCTCGGCATTATGACGATGTGGCTCGGCCTCATGCGGCTGGCGGATAAGGCCGGTTTGGTCAAGCGGCTCGGGCTGCTTTTAAAACCGATCCTCGTCTGGCTTTTCCCCGAGGTACCGGCGAATCATCCCGCGATGGGATCGATCGTCCTCAACGTCGCCGCGAATATTCTGGGCCTCAACAGCGCGGCGACACCGCTCGGTTTGCGAGCGATGAGTGAGCTCGATTCGCTGAACAAAAAGCCGGGCGTGGCCACGAACGCGATGTGCATGCTACTCGCGATTAACACGAGCTCGATCACGCTCATTCCGGTCAGCGTGCTGGCGTTGCTCGCACTTTATCACGGCAAGAATCCGACGGTGGTCATCGGCACCTCGCTGGCTGCGACGGCAGTGGCACACATCTGCGCGATCGCGACCTGCAAATTATTGGAGCGGACGAGTTGGTCCAAGCGGCAACTGAGCGCGGAGGTGGCATCGCCTCAAACGAGGGAGGCGCATAAGTCCGCGACCGAAGGCGGCGACATCGCGCGCACGGCCAGCGAGGCCGACGCGACCCTGCCGTGGCTGCCCGGCTCGAACTGGATCCTCGCCGGTTTCAGCGGCATCTTCCTTGGCTTGGTGCTGGGCCTGGCTTTTCCAGAGCTGACCAAGGCCTTGGCCTTGGGGTTCGATCAAGCGTTCCGATTGGATTCGTGGGTCACCACCGCGCAAGAGCCCATTGCGCCGGAGACGCTGCAGCGCTTCTGGCTTTTGCGGGTGGTCGATGCGCTTTCGCTTCTCGTCTTGCCGTGGCTGATCCTCCTCTTCCCGCTCTACGCAACACTGCGCGGCATCCCCGTTTACGATGAGTTTGTCGAGGGCGGGAAGGAAGGTTTTCAGGTTGTGCTGAGGATTTTGCCCTATGTGGTCGGGATGCTTGTCGCGGTCGGCATGTTCAAGGCGGCGGGCGGCTTGCAGGTGATCACGGCGGTGTTAAGCCCGATCACGAATCTGCTCCATTTCCCGGCGGAGCTTGTTCCGATCGCGGTGATTCGGCCTTTCAGTTACGCCGCCGCGCTGAGCCTGCTGACCGAGCTAGTCAAGAGTCCCGCCTATGGACCGGACAACATCATCACGCTCATGGCCGCGACCTTTTACGGTTGTTCCGAGACGACGTTCTACGTCATCGCGGTTTACTTCGGCTCGGTTGGCGTCCGCAAGACGCGGCACGCGATTCCAGCGGGCATCGTCGCGGATATCGTGGGGCCGATCGCGGCGGTGGTCATTTGCCGCGCGGTGTTGGGCTAGAAACTACTTCTTGGCTGCGTTCGTAAACGTAAAATCGTCGGTGTACTTGTCCCCGACCTGTTTCCGTAAGTCGGCATCGAAAGGCGCGTACGGAGCGGAATCGTGCAACGCATTGATACTGAGATTTGCCAGAGCGGTTTGGTCCTTACCTCCCAGAATCGTGATGTCACTGATGTTTCCGTCAGAGTGAATCGTAAAACTCAGGTGAACTTTCCCGGGCGGAATACTTCCAGACAAACGATCAATCGCCGGAAACCAATGCGAGCCGACTGCCTGGTAGACGATATGTTTGTAACGGCTGAGCGCATCGTTTTTCGGCTGGGGAATCGGAGCCGGTGGCGAGCCGATGATGAGATCCGTGTCCGCCCGGGCGGTGATCCCCGCTAAAACGAGGACACCGACCAGGCAGAATACCGACCGCGCGTTCACACGAATATTAGATGTCCAAATTCCGCACGTTCAGCGCGTTGTCCTCGATATACTGGCGGCGCGGCTCGACTTCGTCGCCCATGAGGCGGCTGAACATTTCCTCGGCCTCGACGGCGTCGGAAACGTCCACCTTCAGCAGGCGGCGCTTGGTTGGATCCATGGTCGTGATGAAGAGTTCCTTCGCGTCCATTTCACCCAGACCCTTGAAGCGCGTGATCTGCACGCCGCGCTTGCCGACTTCCTTGACCGACTCGAGGATTTCCGGGATGGAAAAGATCGGGCGCTTCTTCTGGTTCTCGCCCTCGCCTTCCAGCAACTCGAACAGCGGCTTCTCGGCCGCGCGATATTGATCAACCGAAAGCCCCTTCTTCTCCAGCTTGTTCAGCAGCTCGGCCACGGCCTTGCTCTCGTGCAGCTCGACATGGATGCAGCGGCGGCGATTGACTGTGCCGGCGCTGGCCGCCTTCGAGGGCTTCGCAGCCGGCGCGTCGGTCGCGGGAGTGCCGTTGGCGTCCGCAGCTTCCTCGGCCGTTTCGTTGCCGAAGATGCGCAGGTCGGGATTCTCCTTCGCAAAGTCACTCAGCTCGCTGTCCGCATGTAAGTAGTGGACCGTCTCGAGGTTGCCCTCGCGCACCTTGACGAGGTGGCGTGGCAACTCGTGGCTGCGCGGGTCGCGCTTGGCCAGGTACTCGCCGAAATCGCCGCCGTGGCGGGCGATCGCGCGCGTGAACTTGTCGAGCGAGTCGAGCATCTCCAGCACTTCGACCAGCGCGCTATCGGTCAGCGTCTTGTTGTCGGAGAGGTTCTTCAACTGCACATCGTCGCTGCCGAACTTGATCAGCATCTTGTTCAACTGCGTCTCGCCCTCGACATATTCCTCGCGCTTCTTGCGCTTGATCTGGAAGAGCGGCGGCTGCGCGATGTAGACAAAGCCCTTGAGGATCAGCTCCGGCATCTGGCGGAAGAAGAACGTCAAGAGCAGCGTGCGGATGTGCGAGCCGTCGACGTCCGCATCGGTCATGATGATGATCTTGTGATAGCGCAGGCGTTCGAGGTTGAACGCGCCGTCGCCGCCATCGCCGATGCCGGTGCCGACCGCGATGATGAGATTCCGCACCTCGGCATTCTGCAGCACCTTGTCCAGCCGCGCTTTCTCGACGTTGAGGATTTTGCCCTTGATCGGAAGGATGGCCTGGTTGTGCCGGTTGCGGCCTTGCTTGGCCGAGCCGCCGGCCGAGTCACCCTCGACGATGAAGAGTTCGGAATCCTCGGGGTTGCGGCTGGAACAATCGGCCAGCTTGCCGGGCAACCCGCCGCCGGAGAGCGCGGTCTTGCGCACGGCCTCGCGGGCGCGGCGCGCGGCTTCGTTGGCGCGGGCGGCGTTGAGCGCCTTGTCGATGATGCGCTTGGCGATGCTCGGGTTGCCGTCGAAGAAGCTCATCAAACTTTCATACGTGGCGGAGGAGACGATGCCTTCCACCTCGGGCGAGAGGAGCTTCACCTTGGTCTGGGACTCGAACTTGGGGTCCGGGTGCAGCAGCGAGATGACGGCCACGAGACCTTCGCGCACATCGTCGCCGGAAAGCGCCGGGTCCTTCGGCTTGAAGAGTGTGTTGGCCTTGCCGTACTGGTTGATCGCGCGGGTCAACGCCGAGCGGAAACCCTGCAGGTGCGTGCCGCCGTCGGGGTTGGTGATGGTGTTGGTGAAGCAAAGAATTTGGTCGGTAATGGAATCGTTGTACTGGAAAACGATGTCGACCTTGATCGGGCGCGGCACTTCGTTGACCAGGATGGCGGCTTCCTTCACGCGCGAGATGCGGACCGGCTTCGGGTGCACCACCTGCTTGTTTTTCGAGAGTTGCTTGACGAATTCCTCGATGCCGTCCTTGTAGAAGAAACGCTCCGCTTCGGAGCCCTCGACGCGCTCGTCGGTGAAGACGATCTCGAGGCCGGGGTTGAGGAACGCGAGCTCGCGCAGGCGGCCGATGACGAGTTCTTTCTTGAACTCGACCGTTTCCTTGAAGATTTCGGGGTCGGGCTTGAAGGTGATCAGCGTGCCGGTCGACTTGCTCTTGCCAATGACTTCCAGCTTCTTGGTCGTTTTGCCCTGCTGAAACTCCATGTGGTAGACCTTGCCGTCGCGCGAGACTTCGACTTCGAACCATTCCGAGACCGCATTGACGCACTTGGCGCCGACGCCGTGGGTGCCGCCGGAGAACACGTAACCGCCCTGGCCATACTTGCCGCCGGAGTGGAGCGTGGTGAGCACCATCTCGACGCCGGGGATTTTGTAGACGGGATGGATGTCGACGGGAATGCCGCGGCCTTCATCGCGAATGGAAATGGAACCATCGACATGGATGGTGACTTCGATTTTCTTGCCGTGGCCGGCCAGCGCCTCGTCGATGGAGTTGTCGAGCACCTCGGAAATACAGTGGTGCAGCGCGCGCTCATCGGTGCCGCCGATGTACATGCCGGGCTTCTTGCGGACCGCTTCCAGGCCCTCCAATTTGCCGAGTTGGGCGGCGCCATATTCGCCTGCTCCCGCGCCAGAATTGAATTCGATAATGTCGTCGCCGCCCTCATTTGGGGCCGGTTTTTTAGGGTCTGCCATAAGCTGATAATCCTAGCGGAAATTGGTCTTGGTTCACAACAAGTAATGCTGTTTTTTCGAGGGAAAATTTAGACGGAATGAATGAAGTTTTAGCGCTCGTTTTTTTGCGTGATGTTCCGCTATCAGGTTTTATGGGGCGGTATGGGGTGTAACGGGCCGGGAGGAAGTGCTTTCCGGTGGCCGGGGGAAGCCGCAAAGATTCGCGCATAGTCATCCTGAGCGAAGCCGAAGGATCAGTCCTGTCGGCTTCAGGCCGGTGGAGGCCGAGCTGATTCTTCGACCAGCTCGGGATGTCCGATTCCGAACCGGGCGACTTTGGTTGAAGATATGCTTTCATGTCCCGACTTTCGCACAGATTTTGAAAGGGCGGTATACCACCGTTTGCTGCGTTTCTAAAATTCGCTAAAAAGATTAAAAATTTTGCAAATTTTGAAAACCGGCCCGGTTTTAGGCGCCGCCGGGGGGCTAGCGCGAACGGTTCCAGGCCTCGGTCGAGTACCGATCCCGCTCCAGATCGGCCGCGCGGGAAGCCTCGGCGGCGGTCAGGTCGCTTGCGGACAGCGGAAGCTGCAGTTGCGCGCCGAAGGCCCGGGCGAAGGCGGTGCGCAGGGCGGTATTCCGCTCTGGATCAGGCAGGAGGATGCTGCCTTGGTGGAGCAGGCCCTCGCGCGTGCGGCGTTGCGCGGCGCCGCTGAGCTTGCTCTCGCCCGCGACGATGTCGAAGGGCACGGCCTTCTGAAAGCAGGCGTCCGATTCGACTTCCTGCGCGACGGGCGTCAGCTCGCTCGCGATCCCGCATGCGGCCAGCGCCGCCTGCACGCCCTTGTGGATCTGGCAATAACTCTCCGGCATCGAAAGCGCGAGCCACGGGTGCGTGCGCGGCAGCACGATGGTGTAGGTGACGTCCTGCGCGTGATCGACCAACCCGCCGCCGGTGTAGCGCCGCACAAAAGGCCGCTCGCCCGCCAGCGCCGCTGGCTGGAAATAGCCGAGGCTGACGGCGGGGACACTCCACTCGTAGACACGCAGCACCGGCTCGCGCACCTCGCGCAGCAGGGCTTCGTCCACCGCCATATTGCGCGCGGGCGAGCCGGGGCCGTGAGTAAGAAGACGCCAGGAGGTCATGGCCATCATCCTAGCATACTTCGCCTCGGCATTTGCTTTATCTTTAGCCTCGTTAGGGCATTCTGGCGGTGCCATGTATAGCGTTAAACCAGGCAGGGGGCCATCCGGTATGGGAGCTGTGGGCGGCGTCGTTCAGGTGAGCTTCGGCATCTTTTGGACCATTCTCGCTTTCAACATAACCAAGGATGCTCCGTTTCCGCTGGTGCATGTCATTTTCCCGCTTTTCGGAGTGATCTTTGTGCTGATGGGGATCGCTTCCGTTATTTACAATCTGAACAATGCCACGCGCCGGGACCGCATGTCGGTTGTCGATATTACGACGGATCAGGAGGAGCCCGATCCGCTTAACCAAGTGTTGGGCAGCAAGACCATTCCCGGACTGGCTGCCGGCCGGGTGGAAGATCGCCTCAAGGAAATCGACTCCTTACGCGACAAGGGCGTCATCACTTCCGCGGAGTATGCCGCCCAGCGCGAGCGCATCCTCAGGGAAATCTAAGCTTTCCCCCGATTCTATTTAAAAAAGTCGTCGAGCTTGTCCTTCGCCTTGTCGAGGATCGAGCCGCCTTGCGGCTTGGCCGGTTGCGCGCCGATGCGGACGAGGAAGGGCAGCGCAACTTTCCAGGCTTCCTTGTCCTCAACCGGGCTGTAGGTCTTGCTCTTGGGGTTGGCCCAGCCGGAGCCGGCCGCGATGAACCAGCATTCGCAATCGTTGCCCGCGTCCTTCATCCGCTGCTGGAAGGAGAGAACGGCGTCGTGCGTGGCGGTGAGATCGCCGGTGGGATAAAGCGCACACAGCGCAGCCTGAAATTTGCCGACGACATGGTCGGAGCCGATCAGCGGGCCGTAAAAGGTGATCGCACCGTCGAGTGTCCTGTCCTCCCGCGCAGCCTGGAACGTATAGGTCGCGCCGGTGCCCCAGCCCATGGCCACGACGTGGTCGACATGGAACTTCGGGCTCTCGTGGAAAAAGCGGATGCCGGCGTCGATGGTCTTTTCCACCGTGGCCGAGTTCATATTCGCGACCAGGTTGGCGAGATCGCCCGGATCGCTCGTCTGCTTGCCGTTATAGATATCGACCGCGAGGGCGAGATAGCCCAGCCCGGCGAGGCGATCGGCTTCGGCCTTAGTGAAATCGTCGAGCCCGTACGCATCCGGTACGAGCACGACGGCGACCGTGGGCGGCGTGGCGGGAATGGCGAGGTAGGCGAGGTCTTCCGCGCCGAAGTCGCTCAGCGTGATGGTACGGCCCGCGGGCTTGGCGGGGGTTTCATCCGTGGCGGCGAGAACGAGGTTACCCAAGCCAAGCGCGAGTGCTGGCGCCAAAAACCACACTTTTAAACAGGAAGACATGAACTAATGAAGGACAGGAAGGGCCGGAAAATCAAAGTAAATCGGGTGGCCCGGGCTACTTGTTGACCGTGTCGTCTCGCAGCAGCGGAACGACAGAAATCGATCAGTTGAAGTGTAGCAGGTTCGCTTCCTGTCGCTCCGTCAAGCCTCCGCGACCCGGGCAACACACGCATGCGTGGCGTAGCCCGGGCCACCAACCGATTTAATTACGGAAACAGGCCGCGAATATTCTTGGCCTCAACCACCTTCTGGATGCCGATCGAAAGCGCCGCTGTGCGGTGATCGACATTGTGCTTCTTCGCTTGCTTGAGGACGGTGGTGAGCGTGCGATCGAGGATGCGGTAAAGCTTGTCGAAGATTTCCGTCTCGGCCCAGAAGAAGCTCTGCAGGTCCTGCACCCACTCGAAGTAGCTGACGATGACGCCGCCGGAATTGCACAGGATGTCGGGGATGACGAAGATCTCCGGGCGCTGGCGCAGGATGGCGTCAGCCTCGACCGTGGTGGGCCCATTCGCGCCCTCGGCCAGAATCCGGCACCGCAGTTTTCCCGCGTTGTTTGCCGTAATGACGCGGTCCATCGCGGCGGGGATGAGGATTTCGCACGGCTGGATCAGCAGTTCCTCGTTGGAGATGTGATCGCCGCCGATGAACTTCGCCACACTTCCGGTCGCCTTCACATGGTCCTCCAGCGCCTTGAGATCGAGTCCTTTCGGATTATAAACGCCGCCGCTGACATCGCTGATGCCGACAATGCGCGAGCCGTACTTGGCCATGCCTTCCGCCGCGTAGCTGCCCACGTTGCCGAAGCCCTGCACGATGACGCGGCTGTCATCCGGCAGCTTCAGCATGTCGCTCGCGACGTTGGCGAGGAACGCGACGCCGCGGCCGGTGGCTTCCTTGCGGCCGAGTGAGCCGCCAATGCTGACCGGCTTGCCCGTGACGATGCTCGGCACGGTGTGGCCGACCTGGTGCGAGTAGGTGTCCATCATCCACGCCATGGTCTGCTCGTTCGTGCCCATGTCGGGCGCCATGACGTCCGTCTGCGGCCCGATGAAGGGAATCATCTCGCTGGTGTAGCGGCGGGTGATGCGTTCGAGCTCGCCCAAGGAACACTTGCGCGGGTCGATGGCGATGCCGCCCTTCGCGCCGCCGTAGGGGAGGTCGGCGAGCGCGCATTTCCAGCTCATCCACATGGCGAGCGCGGCAACTTCGCCCTGCTCGACGCTGGGGTGATAGCGCAGCCCGCCCTTGGTCGGCCCGAGCGTGAGGTGATGCTGCACGCGGTGCCCCTCAAAAACTTTGACCTCGCCCGAATCCATCCGCACCGGCAGCGAAACGGTGACCATGCGCTTCGGCAGCTTGGTTCGCTCGCGGATCGATTCCGGAATGTTCATGAAGTCAGCGACGGCATCGAACTGGTCGCAGGCCATTTTGTAGGCGGGGTTGTGGAGGAGGTGTTTCATGGGGATTTTTGCCGGCGGGAGGCTATGGATCGCCACCAGTATTTATTTTCAAGCGTGTTGCCGATGAGGCCGAAAATAAGGGCGCCAACCCATGCCCAGATCAAAAAGAAGCTCTGCGTTGGCGTCCGGTAAAGGATGGCGCCGTGATTATTCCACTGATCGATATGGAATGTGGATGGCTCCGGATTCTGAGTGGAAAAGCTGGCCATCAGACTCAGGTTCGCGATCCAAGTTACCATGCAGGCTGCGGCGAGGACCCTGCAGATCAGCCTTAAGTAACGCCGGAGAGGAGTCATAGGTGCCCGCTATGCAGCCTTCTGCTTCTTATTATAATCATCGGCTATTCGCAGGAAATTCTTTAGCAGCTCCTTGCCGTGGCGCGTGAGAATCGACTCGGGATGGAACTGTACGCCGTGGATCGGATATTCGTTATGCCGTACGCCCATGATTTCGCCCTCGGCCGTATGCGCGTTGACCGTCAGCACGGCGGGCATCGTCGGCGGATCGATCAGCAGCGAGTGGTAGCGCGTCGCCTCAAACGGGCTCGGCAAGCCGGCGAAGACTCCCGTGTCATCATGCAAAATCGGCGAGGTCTTCCCATGCATCAGCCGGCCCGCGCGCACGACCGCGCCGCCATAAACGTGGCCGATGCACTGGTGCCCCAGGCACACGCCGAGCACCGGCAGCTTCGGTCCAATCTTGGCGATCACCTCATTGGAAATCCCCGCCTCCTTCGGCGTGCACGGCCCGGGCGAGATGACCACCGCCTCCGGCTTCAGCGCCTCGATCTCCGCCAGCGTGATCTCGTCATTGCGCTTCACCACCGGCTCCGCGCCCAGTTCGCCAAAATATTGGACGAGGTTGTACGTGAACGAATCGTAGTTATCGATGATGAGGAGCATGGGTCTATAGGTCGAGTTTGGTCATCAAAGCGTCGAGGCTCAGGCGATGATGATCCGCGACAAGTTTCAAGATACTTTTGAATGTACCTATTTTCAACGGATTGTGGTTGGGAATGCTGAGATGGTGCTGCCCGTTTGTTTGGGTTGTGACTCGAATATGAGAGCCGTCCTGGCGAATTCGTTCATAACCCAAGACCCGCAATGCCTTGACCAAGTCCGGACCGGAAACGTCGCGAGGGGTTTTCACGCCGCCAAAACTTCATCGCGCACGAAATGCAGTCGAATGATTTTGGGCATAGGGCCCGGAATCCCATCACCGAAATGACAATGAACGGCATCTTTCACCATGGCGCGAAGTTCCTCGAGTGTGTCTCCCTGCGTGACAATGCTGTGCCCAAGCGCGGTCGCAACATAACCGCCATCAATCTCGTCTTCGAGTACTTCAAAGATGATTTCGCTCATGAGAGGAAAGTTACCGTCAGCCCATTGCAGGAGCAAGTTCGATTGCGATCTAGGGCGACCGTCATCTCTTCGAGTGAAGTGCCACTTTTGCAGTCTTCACGAAATCAGGGAGCGGAAGGTCGCGGGGAAAAAATGTGGGGTCCGAATCCTTTTCCCACTTGGAGTTCCACAGGGCAACGTGAAGCGTGTCGCCGCGCGTAAAGTGGAGCGGGGAATTATCCGAAGTGACTGAGCCAACAGTGTCATCAATCGAATAAATCAACGAGCTCTTGGCGTCGTAGATATAAATTGGCGCATGCCACGCCGAGTGGCCTCCCGAGCTGGTCGTTTGGAACGCGAAAAACCGCGAGTCGGGCGACCAGATTGCCTCAGTCACAACCGCAAGGTTGATACCGCTACCTTCTTCGAGCGAAAGGGAGGCCAATATTTTGCCGGCCCGATTGTAAATGGTTACGACGTCCCAGTCGGTATAGTCGGCGGAACCAGCAGCCTTGTGATTTTTCGCGTGCGCAATCAAGCCACCGCTAGGCGAAGCCCAATTTTTCTTTTCGTCCGCGTGGGGTCCAGTTGTTCCCAACAAGAACGCCGTTATCGCAAATACTAGGACATGTCGGAACATTGTTGGCCCTCAGAACAGCTTCGCCATCGCCAGCGCCTTCAATCCCGCCTTCGCCTTGTTGATCGATTCCTGATATTCGCCGAGGGGCGTGCTGTCGGCGACGAGGCCGCCGCCGGCTTGGAGGTAGGCTTTGCCGTCCTTGAGGAGAACGGTGCGGATGGCGATGCAGGAATCGAGATTGCCGCTGAAGCCGAAGTAGCCGACTGCACCGGCGTAGGTGCCGCGGCAGGTTGGCTCGGAGTTGGCGATGATTTGCATCGCGCGAATCTTCGGCGAGCCGCTGACCGTGCCGGCGGGGAAAGTCGCGCGCATGACGTCGTAGGCGGAGTGGCCCGGGGTCAGCTCGCCCTCGACGTTGCTGACGATATGCATGACGTGCGAGTAGCGCTCCGTGATCATGAAATCGGTTAGGCGCACGCTGTTGAATTGGCAGACACGGCCCACGTCGTTGCGCGCGAGATCGACCAGCATCACATGCTCGGCGCGCTCCTTGGGATCGGCCAGCAACTCGGCCGCGAGCTCGTCGTCCTCGGCCGGCGTCTTGCCGCGCGGACGCGTGCCGGCGATGGGACGGATCTGCACCTTGCCCTCCTCGCAACGCACGTGCAATTCCGGCGACGAGCCGACCAGCGCCATGCCTCTCAGTTTCAAGATAAACATGTAGGGCGACGGATTGATCAACCGCAGCGCGCGATAAAGATCGACCGGCGAGGCATCGAACGGCACCTCGAAGCGCTGCGACGGCACGACCTGAAAAATATCGCCCGCGCGGATGTATTCCTGCATCGCCTCGGTCATCGCGACGTACTGGTCGCGCGTCATATTAATGGATGGCTCGAGCGGTTGCACATCATCGAAGATCGGTAGCAGGCGCCCCGGCAGCGCACGGGTAAGGCGTCCTTCAAGCTCCTCGATCTTCTTCACCGCGTCATCATAAGCGCGATCGGCCTGGGCCGGATCGGCCACATGCGCGTTGGCCACGATCTTGATCCGGCGTTCGAGGTGATCGAAAATCAGCAACGTGTCGGTGATGAAGAAGTAAGCGTCCGGCACACCGAGATCGTCCTTCTTCGCACGCGGCACCGTCGGCTCGAATTGCGTCACCGCCTCGAATCCGAGATAACCCACCGCGCCGCCGGAAAAAAGCGGCAGCCCATCGACCGGCACGGGACGATAGCCCGACATCAACTTCTCCAGCTCGGCCAGCGGATCGCTCGCAATCGTATACGCGCGCTGTTCCGCTCCTTCGCGCAGCGTGATCTCCTTGCCGCGGGCCTGAAAAATCACCTGCGGGCTCGCGCCGAGAAACGAGTAGCGCGCGAACTTGTTGCCCTTTTCCACCGACTCGAACAGGAACGAGTGATCACCCGTGTCGATCTTCTGGAACGCGGAGACCGGCGTCTCCATGTCGGCGATGATCTCGCGATAAACTGGGATCAGATTGCCGCGACGGGCGAGCTCGCGGAAACTTTCACGGGAGGGAAATAGACGGGCGTGCATAAACGTAAGTGGGAAAGGAAAAGCCTACGCCTGCCGCCGCCTTCGGACAAGCTTACTCCTCGTCGTGGTAGCCTTCCATCAGCTCGACGATGTTCCCCTCCGGATCGCGGAAGAAGACGATGCGCAGACCGGGCACGAGATGGGAAACATCGCGGATCGGATCGAGATCGATGCCATCCGCGCGAAGTGCCTCGATGAAGGGCTCAAGTTTCGGCACCTCAAACGCGACATGCTTGTAGCCGATCGGCTGCTCGCCACCCTTGGCCCCGGCGTCCGCTTTTGCGGTGAAAAGTTCGAGCCGCATCGAGCCGAGCTTCAGCAGAAAGAACTCATCCGGTTTGCCGCGATTAAAAGTGCGGCAGCGCTTGAAGCCAAAATGCTTGATGTAAAAGGCCTCCTGTGCGGGGATGTTATGACAGTTGAAGGCGATGTGAGTGAAAGCGTTCATGGATGGAATGAGTCGATTATCATAGGCTGAACGTCCGGCGAGCCGCTAGCCTGTTTGGATGAAACTCCTGCGCCAAATCCTGATCGCCCTCGTCGGCGGCACGGTCGTGCTCTTCGGCGTCGCGCTGATCTTTTTGCCCGGGCCGGGAGTGCTCACCATCGCGGCCGGCCTGGCGATCCTCGCCATCGAGTTCGCGTGGGCGCGGCATTGGCTGGTCAAGGTGAAGTCGTATATACCGGGGAAGAAGAAAATCGCGACCGAGCAGGAAGCTCCGATGGAAGGAAAGACCGCCCTGCGGGGAGATTAGCTTTACCTGGGCTTTTTTCCCAAATGCCTTTCAAGGGCGGCAATGAGCGGAGTAATTTCCTTTTGCGTGACCTCCCAGACCAACCTGAAATCGATCGATCCGTAATCATGGGCGATGCGATTTCTCAGGCCGCGAATTTTGGTGAAGGGAATGGTTGATAACACTTTTTGTGTGGCGGGACTCACGCGGGAAGCCGCCTCCCCGATCACTGATAGACGCATGGCCACGGCGTCGCGCTTTTCGCTGTCGTGCCAGAAATCGTCGAAGCTGACCTTCCGTAGATAGGCGCGAATGAGCCGAGCCGCCTCCAACATATCGTGAAGGTAAGCGTGGTCGGGGCTGTTAGCTGCGGGCATGATAAATGGCGCGGGCGTCGGCCAGAATCGACTCACGCCGGAAAGGATTGGACATCTCGTCAATCGATCCGCGCGACAACAAGTGAACGGGTGCGCCCAGAATCTTGGTCATCTCGTCTTCCATGGCAAAAAAATCGAGGCCGGGGTTAGCTCGAAACGTGGCGATGAGGTCCACATCACTATGCTTCCCGGCTTCACCACGTGCGGTTGAGCCGAAAATCTCGAGACGAATAACGCCCCTTTTGCGGCAATAGGGACCAAGTTTTTCGACGATCTCTTTCTCGGTCGGCGGCTTTCGGTAACGCCGTGGTGCAGCAGCGGTGCCTTGACGAACCGCATCCCAATAAGCGGAGGCCTTTGCGCGATTCGCCAGCGTTTTCTTGGTAGACCGAGCTCGTCCTCCTTTTTGGCTGAAAGTCTTCTGCAGCATGCCAGGCATGCTAACCGCTTGGCATGCTCCTGCCAAATTCAAATCACATCACCGTGCCTTCGGACGCGCCGAAGCGGATGCGCAGGCCGGGGACGAGGGAAACGGATCGGCCGGAGGGCACCTCCAGCGCGGTACCAACGGGCGGCACGGTCAGCCATTTCTGGCCGGAAGTATTCTTCAGGCCCCAGACATCGGGGCGCTTCGGGTGCGGCACCATCTCGGCCCAGACTTCGGAATAGTCGTTGCGCCGATTCACGTCGAAGTGGTGCGGATAGAGCAGCGTGTCCTGGTTCAGCACGATCGAGTGGCGCCCGATGTGCAGCCGCATCGGGGGGATCGGCATCTCCTGGCAGAACCAGCATTTTTGCTCGCCCAGCGGAGTGGGCGTGTTGCCCTCGTCGGTCAGGAAATTTTCCGCGCCGCACTTGTGGCAATAATAAATCTGGTCGCGCATCCGGGTGAAGACGGAGCGCCATTCGCTTTCGCGCACGCGCGCGCCGGGGTCGCGCAGGCCCTCGGTAAAGGCGCGCGTAAAGATGTCGCGCACGTAGCCCGGATAAAGATTCCAAAACAGCGTCGCGTTGTTGTGCACACCCGGCACGGGCCGGTTCGCGCCCTGCTTCGGGTCGAAGATGAAGAGCGCCTCGGTGCCGTAGAGCTTCTTCATCGCGGCGAGGTCCAGGCAGGCAATCTCGCGCTCGCGCTTGCCCTCCAGCGGGTGGTGCACCATGAACATGTAGAAGAGAATCACGGCCAGCGAGTAGAGATCGGTGCTGATGTTCGGCTTCGATTCCTCGCGCACGATTTCCGGCGCCATGAAGCGTGGCGTGCCGAGCACATCGCTGATGCCCTCGCCATCCACCGCCACGTTATCGTTGTCGCAGATGGAAATCTCGCCCGTGTAAGGGTCGAAGAAAATGTTCCCGAAGGAAATGTCGCTGTAGCAGAAGCCCATCGAATGGAGGCGCAGAAAGCTGTCGGCCAGGTCGAGCGCCATCGTCGTCAGCGTTTTGAAGGTCGGATCGACCACGCGGCTCATCAGCTCCGACATGCCGCGAAAGCGCGGCTCGCGCAGCGGCATCAGGTAGCCGAAGCTCGGGTTGCCCTGACACAGCGCGATGTCGAGCGGCCACAGGAAGCGATCATTCGGCGGGCCCTTGTGGATCAGTCGCTCGATCGCGTTGCGCTGCGTGTCGGTTGCGCTGGGCGGAAAGTACCACTTCAGCGCGCAATCCTGCCCGTTGATCGACGTGTGATAAACCTGCCCCTGCCCGCCGGAGCCAATGAGCTCCTTGATCTCGCAGCGCTCCCCCGCGATCTCGAGCCAGACGGTTTGTCCCGGGCGAAAAGTGTTCATGTTTTACTTCGGCAACGCGGACTTGGATAACGCTGACATGGGTAGCGCGTTGGTGCGGACGGCCAGCCCCACGGTAATATCATCCCCGCTGCCATCGTGCGAGGATTGACGCAGCCATTCCTCCAGCTTCTCGCCGACGAAGTCCGTGCCTTCCGCGCGCAGGTAAGCCAGGAAATCGGAGCCTACTTTATAAAAGCCGTCGTCGTCGCCAAAGCAATTCGCGTAGCCGTCGGTGGAAATCATCACCAGCGCCGGCATCGCGCCGCGCATCGGATCAACGCGGATTTGGAATTCCTCAAACGCGTGATTCGAGCAAAGCGACACGGTCTGGTTGGCCATGAACTCGTGCCGGCGCGGCCAGGGACGCGAGACGGTTTCGCCATCGGCGGCGACGGTGAGGATGTCGCCATCGCCGAGCTGCGAGTAGAGAATATAGCGGTGCGTGATCGCGACGATGATGAGTGTCGCACCGTAGGCCAGATAGGCGGTGATCGGAAGGTCCTCGCCCGGCTTGGGGGCCGGCGGTGGCTCCGGGAACGCGGCGAAATCCATCTCGGTAAACGGATGCGCGACGAGGTGTTCGCGCACGGCCTTCTTCCACGCAGCGAGCAGCGCCCTCGGCCAGCGCGTCTGCGCCTGCCGTCGGACGACGCTGATCGGCGCGCCGGGGCCCAGGCGCTTGATGAATTTCGACAACTCGCGCAGCGCGCACTCCGCCGCCATGGCGGAGCCGATGTCGCTGCGGAAACTGCGCGCGCTGCCATGGCCATCGGCCACCGCCAGCAACATCACATCATCCGCGCCGGAAGGATTCTTCAGCCGCACCGCGTCCTGGTTGCCGAAACCGTTCAGTTCATGGGAAGCGCCCCGCACACTCGCGCTTAGCGCTTTCCAGCGCAGGGACATCACCATATGTCGGCCTCGTCCCCGCCGCGCGCCGGCTTGCCCTGCAGGCTCTGCAACTGAGGCAGCGATGACGTCCAGCCGGCTGGCGTCTTGCCGCCCGCCGCATCGGGTTTCGGCCCTGCCGGGGAGGAGACCGACTTCAACACCGCGGTGGAAACCCAGCGGATTTGTTCCGCCAGCGCCTCGGGATTATTGGCGTGAAAAGGGCGGAGCGAATCGTTGCCCATGAAGGCGCGAAAAATGTCCTGCGCTTCGTTCGAGGCCGAATCCTCGCCGATGGCGACCACAATGCGCATTGCCTGACGGCCCCAGGGCTTGGACATCAGGTGATCGAGCCCGGCCTGGAAATCATCGGTGGGCAGGCCGTCCGTGACGAGCGCGATGACGGGCGCGAGCGCACGATCGGTCATCAGCGGCGGTTGCAACGCTTCGCCGACCATGGCCAGCGCCTCGCCCAGCGCCGATTCGCCGGCCGCTTCGATGTCGTTCCAGCGGAACTCGGAAACGGGCGTCAGCTTGTCGTCGAGCCAGCGCGCATCGTTGGCAAAGCGGATGGCGTTGACATAAACGGTGGCGTGCGGATTTTCCTGTGCGGCGGCGCGCATGTGGGGAATGGCCTCGCGGATGGCATGGTTCAGCGCCTGAATCTTGCCCTCCACCCGCATTGAGCCGGAGCCATCCGCCAGCCAGATAAAGTGGAGCGGGCGCGACGCCATGCGACCGCCGGGACGTCGCGGCGCAGGATCGCTGCTGGTTGCACCGGGAATGTCGAATACGCTCACTGGCCGCTTAGCCTAACTGAATGCGCCGTGCGCGTAAAGGGGGGGACAAACTGTCGCCGGGCAGCGAAGTTATTTGCCCGGATCAGATCGATTTGGCGTTTTCTCGCTCAGTTGACTTCGGACATATCCCTCCTTTACGATCGCCCCACAATGCAAAAAAAGCCGATGCTCTTTAAAATCAAACGTGAAGTTATGCGACCACTTTATAGGGCTTCTCGGAGCTTGGTGGCGGCTTTCGAATCGGAATACGTGAAAAAAACGGACGACAATGTCACTTATTTTTCAGATGGAATGAAGCTTTTTGGAAAAAATACAGGATTTCTTAAAACCGAGCGCTTCGTGCAGGCCTACAAGCGAGGGATGGAAACCGCGCACCCGGCGGATCTGTGGCGGTTCAAAGACGGCCGGCCAGTCGATCTCCATATCGAGTGGCGGATTCATGTGGCGTTATGGGCGGCGCACCATGCGAAGTCCTTGCCCGGCGACTTTGTCGAGTGCGGCGTCAATACCGGCACGGTTTCGACCGCCATCTGCGATTACATCGATTTTAACGCGACGAACAAGTCCTTCTATCTCTTTGACACGTTCTGCGGCATTCCTGATGGGCAGATGAATATGGCTGAAAAAAAGCAAAGCCACTTTGACTACCCAGAATGTTATGAGCAGGCAAAAAAGAACTTTGCCCCTTTCCCGCGCGCGCACTTAATTCGGGGCATGGTGCCTGAGTCCTTGGACCAGGTTTCCATCGACCGCGTTTGTTATCTCCACATTGACATGAATATCGCCTATCCGGAAGTGGCTGCGATCCGGTATTTTTGGGATAAGCTGGTGACAGGAGCGATCGTCGTGCTCGATGATTACGCCTTTCGGCACCAGGAAGAACAGTACCTTGCCCTGAATAGCTTTGCTGCGAGCGTGCAAGCGGAAATCCTTACGCTGCCCACTGGGCAAGGGCTGATGGTCAAATAACGAAAAGATCCGCGCTCTCCATCTCCGAGACACCGAAAGCTCGTCCTGCCGCATGGCCGTCGCCATCGCGTTTTTTGGTGCGGTGGGGAGTTGCAAATGTCGGATTCCCGTTTGCAATGACAATGGGTTGCCGCTAGAGTCTGCGCATGTCCGCCACAGAAACTGCTGCGCCTGCCGCTGCGCCCATCGAGGTAAAACCGATCAACCGTACGAACCCCCACATCGTCATTTTGGGAGGCGGTTTCGGTGGACTCAACCTGGCCAAGTCGCTGCGCAATACCACGGCCCAGATCACGCTGATCGACCGGCAGAACCATCACCTGTTCCAGCCGCTCCTTTACCAGGTGGCCACGGCCAGCCTGTCGTCCGTGGAAATCGCCAAGCCGCTGCGTTCCATCTTGAGCGACCAGGAAAACATCAGCGTGCACCTCGGCAAAGTCGAGGCGATCGACCTCAAGACGCGCACTGTCATCCTGTCCGATCGCAGCATCACCTACGATTACCTCATCATTGCGCTCGGCGGCGTCACCAGCTACTTCGGTCATCCGGAGTGGGCGGAAAACGCGCCCGGTCTCAAGTCGATCAACGACGCCCTGCGCATTCGCCGCGAGATCCTGTTCGCCTTCGAGCAGGCCGAGTTGACCAGCGACCCGGAGGAGCTGAAGAAGCTGATGACCATCGTCATCGTCGGCGGTGGGCCGACCGGCGTGGAGCTGGCGGGCGCAGCCAAGGAGTTGGGCCGTTTCGTCATGCGGCACGATTTCCGCAATATCGACCCGACCAAGATCCGCGTGATTCTCATCGAGGCGGCCGATCGCATCCTGATGCACTTGCCGCGCGATCTTTCCGCCAGCGCGCAGCGTCAGCTCGAAGACATCGGCGTCGAGGTCCGGCTCAACACGATGGTGAAGGACATCAAGGAAAACCTCGTCGTGGTTTCGGCCAAGGAAAAGCCGGATGTGCTGGAAACGATCAAGGCGGCTTCGATCGTCTGGTCGGCCGGCGTGGGTGCGAATCCGGTGACGCGTACGCTTGGCGTCGATATCGACCGCGCGGGCCGTATCAAGGTCAACCCCGACTTGAGCATCCCCGGTTATCCCGAGGCCTTCGCCATCGGCGACATCGCGTTCATCCTGAAGAAGGACGGCACGCCGGTCCCCGGTGTTTCGCCCGCTGCGATCCAGATGGGCCAGTACGTGGCCAAGACGATCGAGTGTGAACTGGCCGACCCGCACTTGAAGCCCGAGCAGCGCGACCCGTTTTCCTACTGGGACAAGGGCACGATGGCGACCATCGGCCACTCCCGCGCGGTCGCGATGATAGGCTGGTTCAAGTGCAGCGGCTTCATCGCGTGGCTGATGTGGCTGGCCGTTCACATCCTCTTCCTGGTCGGCTTCACCAACAAACTGACGGTGGTCATCCGCTGGGTGTGGGCCTTCTTCACCCGCCGCCAAGGCGCGCGCGTGATCACGGCCAACGACGGACGCGGCAACTCGGCCATGACGACTGCGCCATCGACGTCGATGGTGATGCCGCCGAAGTAACGAGGTAGGGACGGCACTCCGTGCCGTCCGTCATTTCGGGGCCGCGAAGGAACTCGCGTCCCTACCTGGAGAGGTTACAAAAACCGGTCCATCCGCGAATCGAGCGTGAAGACCTGGCCGGAGACATGGTCCATCCGCGCAAGAAACGCGATCGTCCGCGCGGAATTATCCACCGTGTTGAAGCGCCCGAGCACATGCTCGGCGCGGATTTCCTCGAGCCGCTTTTCCGGCAGGTGCGCGACGAATTTCGTCTCCAGAAAACCAGGCAGCACTACGTTGCAGCGGATGTTGCGCGCCCCATACTCCTTCGCGATCGACTGCCCAAGGCCGACCAGTCCCGCCTTGGCAGCGGCATAGGCGGCCTGGCCGCGCGTGCCCTGCTTTCCCGCGCGCGAACCGATGAGCAGAATGTGCCCGCTACGCTGCTTCACCATCAGCTTCAACGCCGCGCGCACGCAAAGAAACGCGCCGCGCAGATTCGCGTTCACCACCTCGGAAAAGTCACTCGAGGACATATTCGCCATCGCGCCATCGCGCGTCAGCCCCGCGTTCGCGATCAACACGTCGATCCACTCCAGCTTCGAAATGGTGGAATCGACCTGAGCTTCGTCGCGCACATCCATTTCCTTGCGGCCCGGCGCGAGCACGGTGTCGTGGGGGAAAGCTTTTCGCAGCGCTCGGGCGAGATCGCCTTCGCCGCCGGAAATCAAAATGTGGAGCGGGGAATCCTCAGTCACACCTCAACCTTAACCCGACCGTGCGGAACCAGACAACCACGCGCACCATAAGCGATTCGACAAGCGCAGGATGACAAAGCGCGAAGTTTTTGTGACGCGCGGCTAACGCGCCCTCGTATGCCCATCGCCGTAGAGCGCGTTCGAGCGCCCGCGATGAATCGGCAAAAAGTCGGTGCAAACGCGGATGCGCGACGCGCTCACCGTGATCATCGTTGTGCCCACCGGGAGCGTCGTCACCGGATCGGTGCCGTCGTCCAGCACCGGATTCCATTCGTAGCTTGAGCCATATTGCGAGAAGCTGCTGTT